>CBDUPM010000227.1:0-5209 GCA_965369105.1 uncultured Bacteroidales bacterium
TGGAAAAAAATGGGAGATTATTCATCTAGCGGACAATATTATAATGAAATATTTTGTGATCCGGTAGATGTAAATAAGGTTTTTTCAGTTGAAACCCGAACCCAGGTAAGTCTGGATGGAGGAAAAACCTGGAGTGGAGTAAGCACAGAAAACCGCCATGTGGATGACCACGCCCTTTGGATCGATCCGTCCAATACCGATCATTATATTATTGGTGGCGACGGGGGAGTATACGAAACCTTTGACGACGGAAAAAAATGGCTTTATAAAAGTAACCTGCCGGTTACACAATTTTACCGGGTACAGGTCGACAACGATTTCCCCTTTTATAATGTATACGGGGGTACACAGGATAATAATTCTTTCGGCGGACCTTCACAAAATACCAGCAGTGCCGGGGTTTCCAGCGAAGATTGGTACCCGATACTCGGGGGCGACGGATTCTGGGTGCAGATTGATCCGGACGATCCTAATATCGTTTATTGCGAATACCAGTATGGAAATATGTTCCGATATGATAAGAAAACAGGGGAAACACTGAATATTAAACCAAGACCCCGGAAAGGCGAAAAAACTTACAAATGGAACTGGGACGCTCCTCTGATTATCAGTCCTCACTCCAAAACCCGCCTTTATTCATTTGCCAATAAGGTTTTCAGATCAGACGACAGGGGAGAAAGCTGGACTGTGATTTCTGATGACCTGACTTCACAGGTCGATCGCAATACCTGGCCTGTTATGGATCATTACTGGAGCTATGATGCCGTTGCCAAAGATGTTTCCAGCAGTCTCTGGGGAACAGGGGTAGCCTTTGCTGAATCAAGTGTGCAGGAAGATCTGCTTTTTGCAGGAACCGATGATGGAGTATTGTCCATTTCAGAAGACGGCGGAAAAAACTGGAGACAGGTTAAGAAATTCCCCGGATGTCCTGAGTTTTCTTATGTAAGCGATATTCTGCCCTCAAAATTTGATGCCAACATTGTGTATGTATCCATGCAAAACCTCAAGAGAGATGATTTCAAGCCTTATGTATTTAAAAGTACTGATAAGGGTGCTACATGGACTTCCATTTCAAATAACCTTCCTGAAAACGGATCGGTACATTCTGTGGAACAGGATTTTGTAAATGAGAAATTATTATTTGCCGGGACTGAATTTGGAGTTTTCTTTTCTTTGGACGGAGGAAATGAATGGGTTCAGTTTAAATCAGGAATGGTCGATGTTGCCATCAAGGATATCACCATTCAAAAAAGAGAAAATGACCTTGTTCTGGCATCATTTGGCAGAGGGTTCTTCATTTTAGACGACTATTCACCATTGAGAGAGCTTGCGGATGATATGTCCATTCTGAAAAAAGAGGCCCATATCTTTAAAATCAATGATGCCCTGATGTATCTGCAAACCGGGGGAAAATACGGACAGGGAGCTACCCTGTGGCACGCAAAAAATCCTGATTTTGGCGCGGTGTTTAGTTTTTACATGAATGAAACTCCGAAAAGCCTTAAGCAGATCAGGAAAGAAAAAGAAAAAGAACTTTTCAAGGATAAAAAACCTATTCCACAGCCCTCAATCGAGGAATTGAGAATGGAAGAAGAAGAGGATCCCATTTATATGATCTTTACCATTACAGATCAAAACGGTAATGTGGTAAGAAAAATAACTTCAATTCCTAAAAAGGGTATCAACAGGATAAACTGGGATCTCAGATACGACAGTCCTATGCCTGTAAGAATGCGCACGGCAAAATTTAATCCGGTTTCATCTCCGGGCAGCAGCGGCCGCAGGGGATCATCCGGAATGCTGGCGGTTCCGGGCAAGTATATGGTCAGCCTGGATATGGTTGTCAGGAATGAAGTGAAACGTCTGGTGGAGCCCGTCGAATTCAATACGGTACTTCTTAACAATGCCAGTTTACCAATGGATGACAGGAATGAAGTATTAGCTTTCTCCAAAAAGCTTAATGAACTGGTGCGGGTAATGCGCGGAGGCTATTCACTTACCAGCGAAAACCTGGAAAAGGTAATTCATATGAAACAAACCGTACTTCAGTCTTCCAGGGGAACCATGGATTTAATGAATGAATTAAAAGAGATTGAATCTGCATTGAAGGATGTGATATTTGTTTTTGAAGGACCTGAGTCCAAAGCAAGCTGGGAAGAACTGGAAGCAATTGATATGCCATTGAACCGCAGGTTGAATTCAGTGCTTTACACTGCCTGGGGATCAAGTCACGGGGTAACAGGAACCATGGAAGAAGGATATAAAATCCTGATGGAAGAATTCCCGCCACTGTTGACAAAAATCCAGGAACTGGATAAGAAAATTGATGCCGTTCAGAACAAGCTGGACCAGGAAAAAATTCAATGGACAAAGGACAGAGTTCCTCAGTTTTAAAATTTTTAACATAAAAAAATCAGAAAGGTTGCCGGTTTTGGCAACCTTTTTGTGTTTAAAACTATCAGATTGGTGTTATAGTTTTTTTGTGAAGGGATAAAAAAAAGAGCTATTTTTTTGTATATTGCAACCTTTATTGATCCAATTTTGTTATAAATAAGGAAATATCCCGAATTAACTGTAACAAAATTTTTTATTTTAGGTATAGTTGAATCAGTGAGATTAAATTTAAATGACTTATGAAAAAATTCAGTTTTATACTGGCTATCGTTTTTGCGTTAGGTATGTTGTTAGCATCCTGTAATAATAAAGCTTGTCCTGCTTACAGTCAGAATGACCAGGAACAATCTGAAAACTTCGAAGGATAATTTAGAAACGAGGCTTGTTTATAGCCGGTAAATTTTTCAAAGAAAATATTTACTGTATTCTTTTTTCTTTCGGGTCATTTTTTAGGGGTAGCAATTGTTAAGGATTTGTTTTATGCTGAGAAGAAAGATTATATTGCTTTTTCCTTTGGTTTTCTTGTTTATCTCACTTCAAAATACTCTTGGTCAGGGAGTTATTGATAATCAAAGAAGTATTTTATACAAGAATGAAAAGACTTTTGGTATTTTCTTAAATTCCAATGGTTTTGGCGGGGATTTTACCTATGCCGACAGGATCAATGCAAGGAATCACAGATTATACCAGGTTGAAATGCTTTATTTAAAGCATCCCAAGGAAGTGAAAATCAGCAATGGTATATACACCAATCGCAGCTTTGTTTTTGGCAAAACCAACAGTTTTTATGAATTGCGGGGACAATGGGGTAAACAAACGGAAATCTATAGAAAGAACGATGCAAACGGGATCTCCATCCGTTATTTTTACAGTATTGGTCCGACTATTGGATTTTTAAAACCCATATATTACGAGGTGATTGTCCCTTCAAAAGACAACAGTGGTTTTATTCCTACAGAAATCCAGAAATTTTCTCCATCCATACACCAGACAACTATATTTGGAAAAGCCTCATTCTTTGAGGGTTTTGATGAAATTTCCATTATTCCGGGTGCATCCGCCAAATTTGGATTCAGTTTTGAGTATTCCAAAGAAAATAAGAGCCTGGGAGCTATTGAATTTGGTGCAGGTTTTGACATCTTTCCAAAAGAGATTCCCATCATGGCCAATGAATTAATCCAGTTTTTCTTTTTGAATCTTTATGCCGGATACCGCTGGGGAAAGGCCATAGATATCAGTGATGCTGCCATAGCAAAACGGGAACGAGAAAGCCGGAAGGCAAATAAGACCAGCCGGAAAGTCAAAAAAGAAAAAAGGAAAGCGGCCCGGCAGCAGGATGATTTCTAACTTACCCAGGCCGTGATTTTATTCCCTTATGATTCCTCACACTCATGAAATTCCTTAATGCTGTCTCACTTTTTTTTACTAATATTGCCCAAATTTTAAAATTTTCGCAATGGCAAGTATTCCTCAGGGTGAAAGAGACAGGTTCTCAAGCAGGTTTGGCGTAATCGCAGCTGCAGCAGGTTCTGCAATCGGACTCGGAAATATATGGAGATTCCCATATGTTGCCGGAGAAAACGGGGGTGGAGCTTTTCTGGTTGTTTACCTTGTAAGTATTCTGATCATTGGCGTACCGGTTATGCTATCTGAATTCGTTATCGGTCGCTCAGCACAAAAAAATCCTTATGGCGCTTTTCGGAAACTTGCACCGGGAAAACCCTGGTACCTGATCGGATTAATGGGCGTGGCGGCTGCTTTTATGATCCTTGCTTTTTATACCGTTGTAGCCGGATGGACGCTGGAGTATATTTACCAGTCATTTACCGGGAATCTGGTTGGGAAAGCAACCGAGGACCTTTCTTATATGTTTGATTCATTCCGCAGCTCGGTAAGGCCAATCATCTGGTTTATAATATTTATCGGACTTACCGCTTATATTGTAATATCGGGGATTAAAAACGGGATAGAAAGATATACCAAATTACTCATGCCCCTTTTACTTATTATGCTTATTGCCATGGCAGTTTATGTGCTGACATTTGAAGGATCAGCCAAAGGCTTAACTTTCCTTTTTAAACCTGATTTCAGCAAACTGACCCCCAAGGTTATCCTGGAAGCATTGGGACAGGCCTTTTTCTCCTTAAGTATTGGAATGGGGACACTGATTACCTATGGTTCCTATATCAGGAAGAATGAAAACCTGGGAAGCACGGCCATTTCAGTGGCCGGAGCCGATACATTTATTGCGATTCTTGCAGGTATAGCGATTTTCCCTGCCGTTTTCGCTTTTGCCAATATTGAAAATCTGGATGTATCCAATATTTCGGGAGAGGGACTTGTATTTATCACTCTTCCCAGTATTCTTTACAGTATCCCTGGCGGACAGATTTTATCCACTATGTTTTTCACACTGCTTGCCGTTGCAGCGCTCACCTCTACCATTTCCGTACTGGAAGTCATTGTAGCTTATTTTAGCGAAGAACTGGGTATGGTCAGGCAAAGGGCCACCATCGTTGCGGTTGTCTCGGTTTCATTTCTTGGGATATTAAGTGTTATTTTTTCAGGGGTTTTCAACTTTCTCAATTTCACAACTGCCAATATCCTGTTACCGGTAGGAGGTTTATTTATTGTATTATTCGTCGGATTTTTCTTTGGAAGGAAACAAACCATGGATGAGCTGTCCAATGAGGGAAAACTTAAAGCCAAATATGTTCCGGCATTTCGTTTTATAGTTCGGTTTATTGCTCCTATCGTTATTGCTATTATTTTTATTTACGGGATTTCCAATGCTTTCAGAAATTCTGATGAGCCG
>CBDUPM010000228.1:0-5199 GCA_965369105.1 uncultured Bacteroidales bacterium
TTGGAAGTACTTGATTCAATAATTAGTTTTTTGTTAGAGTTTGCACCTGTGATAGGCGGAATAATGCACTGCTCATTATAATAAGCAGGCAGTAACTGTAAGTGTAGAGTGGCATCAATCCCTTTTATCTGGACATCACTGATTGCTTCATTCAGGCTGGCATAGTCACCTCCTGTACCAATGGTTTTTACACCACTAAGAGCCGGTTTGGTATCCGGTGCAGCCTCAAATTCGTATGCTCCGATGTCGGGACTGACAATATCCCTTGAAAATCCATCAATGTCTAAAGTAACCATGTCAACAGGAGTGCCAGACCCATCCAGCCAGGCTGAATTGGGTTTGAGTACCGATTCAGAGATAAAGTTTGGGTAGGCAAAAAGAGAGTGTTCATTTTTTCCGCTAGTCCCTTTCAGGGTTCTCAGGTCTTCGCAGTCCTCCCCCCAGAATGCAAGCTGTCTTCCCGCGCTATAAATATTATTATAGTCACAATCCTTAATCTCATCTTCTCCGAGCACATAGAGAGCATAACCCTGTTTCAGCGCCACGATGTTATTATTTACAACATTCATAGTCTGATTTATGCTGAAAGCAATGTGTAATACCGTGGAGGAAAAATAATCGCCATCCAGTACCAACGTATTATTGTATATGTTTACATAGGAAGATGAATTAATATTCAGGGCATTTTTTGCATACTGTTGTCCAATGGCTGTATTGTTGTAAATGTAACTTTCAAATCCGGGAGCCGATTTCATATTTGAAATGTCTATCCCATCAGAACTGAAGTGAAGGATTTTATTGGAATGAACCATTATATTGCTGCTGGATCCGCTTAGCTTTATTCCTATAGCCGAATTACTGATGCTATTATTATAAACTTCGGTGTATTCATGCCGGTTTAGAAATATGCCTGTATAACCCATATCGACCATGGTGTTGTTAGAGATTTCAGTATATAAATTGTATTCACCAGAACAATTCATGAATACCGCAAATGCGCCATTTACAAAGTAGTTATTACTGATTGTAAGATGTTGCAGACCTATATCTGATCCTGCGATCAGGGCATTTCTTTCCCTGTTGTTTGTATCATAATGACCTGAAAACTTGCAGGAATCAATAGTGAAGTTAAATGCATAGTTTTCAATTCTGATTGCAGTAGAATAAATATCCCCAAGAGCATTAAAACTCATGTTTTTAATTGTGAGATAGCTGTTTTGTTTAACCTTGAGAATAAAATTGTCATCCAGACCAGTGGCTGTAAATTGAAGGCTCACATCCTCCGCATTTCCGGTCGCAGACTGAAAGGTGATGGTATTTATTTCGGATGCATTGGCCACATATGGAACCGTAAACTGTTCGGTGTAGGTACCTGATACTACATTAAAGACAACAGCACCACTGATGCCGAGAGTTTCCAGATCGGAACAGGCAGCTGAGAAAGTTGTATAGTCCTGACCGGAACCGATGGTGTAGGTGCCGGATAGCTGGGCGTTCAGATGATTAGTAGAGAAACACATGCCTGTCAGAAAAATAGTCAGGCAAATAATGATTTTTTGAAAATTGATCAATATTCCTGTTTTCATGGCTTCAGTTTTAATTTCCTGTAAGTTAGGATATGAAATATTAGAATGATATCCCATTAATATGTGATATAACTTTAGTTTATCAGATTTGTTTTTGGGCCGGGTTTCCTAAAGAATCAGAATTATTTTCGATATTGAATGCAACATCTGAAATGCCCGCCTCAAAAGCGTTTTGTACCGGATACAGCTTAACCGGTTTTAATCTGAAGTTGATGTGACTGTTATCATTTCCCGCTGATCAGAATACTAGTGTTGTGTCAATTCTAAAATGACGTTTGCTTTCGCTCACCCCTCTCAGATAGCTACCGGAATCTCGAACTCCCTGCGGGTTGGCATTCCCTTTTAGGGGTTAGGGGTAAGCGGGAAGGCGACAATTTGGGCTTGACATTACACTAGAAGTAGCAGATTAAAATTATATTTCATTTGTCAATGCAATCTTTACTCAATTTAATCCTACTTCACCTCAGCCAGGGCTTACGAGAAGGAAAAGGTTAATTCCTTGGAGTTCTACACCGGGGTTTAGAAGCATTTATTTGTTAATCATCACTTTCATTGCTTCACCACCATCATTTTTAAGTTGCATTTTATTATAATTTTATCAGCTGTAAACCTGTCTTAAATTTGCTTGTCTGCTAAAAACCACCCGAAATCCCGAAAAACCCCGTTGAGAACAATTCCCGGAATTCCGGGTGATCAAAACCTGGTTATTGATCCACCAGTATTCAATTAATTTTATTGCTGTCTTTTTTATTTTTGATTTTTCATCCGCTATAATTTAATACCGATTCCTAAATTCAAATAAGAAATTCCATAGCCCAGTTCAGCCATTGCTGCAAGCTTATCGTTGAAATAATATTTGGCGCCAACGAACCATGAGTACACGATACCGCTGGAATTAGATGAATAGTCATATCCCCAGGCGGCTGTACCGAATTCAGAAGAACTTACAATATTGAATCCCAGTAAAAGGCCGGTATAAGTATCCATATTATCTATTATAGGGTAATGAAAATTACCTCTGGCGCCGAGGATAAAATTGGAATACTTCCAGCCCCAGTTTAAATACTCCCATTTGTAAGAAACAAATCCCAGATATGGACCCACTCCGACAACACCCTTTTCGAGAATATTGTCAACTATCGCTTTTTCATATGAAGCAGATAAGGGTGGGATTTGAGTCTTATATAACCCACCGGAATACAAGGATGTACCCAGTCCAAAACCGAAATTCAATGCCTGATCTCCTTTTATAAAAGTTGGGGATTGGGCATAAAGTTGTATTAGGGAAAGGGAAACAATTAAAAAGGACAAAAGTAATTTTTTCATGATTTTTAAGTTTTTGGTTAAAGAAATTAAGCATATTTCCGTGCTTTCAGGTCTTTATTTTTTATAAAAACGCTATTTCAAACTAAAGAAAAGATCGATCTGTTTATTCAATTGACACAAGTTTTACTTGCTGTTTTCCAAAATCTGTATAATCTTCTCATTCCCATTCTCCTTAGCAATGGAAAAAGGTGTTTTGCCGTTCTTTGCAGTATGTGCCGGATCAGCGCCTTTTTTTAATAGGAATTCCACAAGTTTTTCTTCATCATATAAAACTGCCCAGAAAAGCGGGGTATATCCTGCATAGGATCCAAATGTGTTTTCTTCATCAATATTTGCTCCCAGGGATAAGAGGTGTTCAATAAAATCGGGAGGCAAATTTTCAGACATAACTCCCATAAAGCAGTTGGTAATGACACCGACACCCCTGTCATTTTTTGCATTCAGATCAGCTCCTTTGGCCAGAAGAAGGTCAAACATTTCACGGGATTTTCCGGCAGCAATTAGTAATGCTGTCGTACCGTCTTTTGCTTTTATCTTGACATCGGCGCCTTCCCTTATCAGGAGTTTTGCCAATTCAGGTTTGTTATCGTTGAGGGCCATCATCAGGGGAGTATATCCACTGCGAAAATCAGAATGATTTAAATCTGCTCCTGATTGAATCAGGAGGTCTATCATTTCAGGAAGATTATTATTAATGGCCGTATTTAAAGGTGTCAGATAAGTTAGTTCATCCTCCATATTGACATCTGTACCGGATGCAAGCAGTATTTTTACCGCTTCAATATCGTTCTCTCTGACTTTATCTAAAAAATCTGACTGCTGTGAGAACAAGTTGGAATCACAGAGCAGAAAAGGTGAAATAAGGAGAAGCATCAAATAGTAAAAATTTGCTTTAACTTTTTTCATGATTTTATATTTTTAAGTTTATAATACTCCTGAATAATCGCAATAATTAAATTTCCTTCTTAGGCTTTTAAAATGTTTTATGCCCTGCATTCCAAGAGGAACTAATTATAAAAGACTTCCTGTCAAATAAACGATATTATGAGAAACTTAACGGTCCATGCTCGTTTTCCGGAAGTTATGAAGCCTGCCCAAAAGCAATAAGGATAACTATAGCAGTATTACTTGTTTCCTTTCTCTGAGGGGAAATCTTAATCCTCCGTACTCATTACCAGCCTGAATCCCAAATCACTTCCCATTCCGCCGGCCCACATGCCTCCATAGGGAGGTTCTCCAATTCTCAGGTAATAATGCTGACTAACAAAACCTCCTCCACGAATCAATCGTCCGGAACCATTCCCACTTTCATCCCAGCACCATTCTTCCACATTTCCGCTCATGTCAAAAATTCCAAGGAAATTTGACTGGCGATCTCCTTTTACAACATCGGTTTCTTTGGGATTATCTTTGAAGCCATCATTATACCTGAATACAGAAACCGCTGCGGTTGCTTCAATTTCACTGGTTGGTACCAGTGCCCCGCTGGCATGACTTCCCCGGGTCCAGTATTTTCCGCTTCCCTCCGGCCATTCGTAAGCATCACCTGAATCATCATTCCCCTGCCATTTAGCTGCGCATTCCCATTCAGGACTCGTAGGTAAGCGAAAACCTGTATTCCTCCGGGTTTCTATAGTTTCATCATCCAGCCAGGTGGTATCAATCCCATCGTACACCCTGCTTGATTTGCCAAAAATTTCATCACTTAATTGGTTACAGATCATTATGCAGCCAAACCAGCTGATATTTTTTACAGGCTGATTATCCCTCTGATCATATACTTTAAAGCTACCGCTATAGTATATGTCGAATTTTATACCCAGTAATTCACCCATATACATAAGGTCTTCACCACCCCATTTCACTACATCCTCAGATACATAATTGTGAGCATCCTCATTTTCCGGATTGAAAATACCGTCTCCGGATAACATGCTGCCACCATCAGGATTAATTTTAAAGCCATTCATTAAATGAAATGCTTCAACCGCAAGCTTATTTGTAACTTCAGTTTCTGAAATCCAGAAAGGATCACAACTTACTTCGGGGCCATCCTCAAAGTCTCCATCAGAGTCGTCAAGATTGGATTTAAAGCTTCCACCGGGGCAATAAATCATGATAATTTCATTGCTTCCGATACTAAAGCTTTTTTTATCACCGGCCTCGTAGGGTGGATCCTGATCTTCTCCAAAATTAGCCCTGACACTTTTATTTTCATCCATTGAGATAGTGACAGGATTTTCAACTGAGCTAACAGAACCCGACCAGCTGTTGAATTCAAAATTTG
>CBDUPM010000229.1:0-5186 GCA_965369105.1 uncultured Bacteroidales bacterium
TTTTATTTATAATTACAGCCATAACAAGACCTGAATTTGAATTTAATCCGGAAACATACCATTCTAATCTGGTAAATTATTCAGATTTAAAGAAGGATCAGATTATTTATATCAACATTGTAAAAGAAAATCCGGTAAATGAAAAAGATAAGATTGAGATAGTTTCAGGTAATTTTGATCTGGATAAAGAGCAAATTCTTATGATCAGGAATCAAAAACCAAAGCTCATACTTGCTGAAAATCTCCAGGAAGCAATTCAATACCAAATACTCCTCCATTCCATTGGAATAGAAAATTGCATTATATATGACCTCGCAAACGAGGTGTTAAAATATGAATTTGAAGGACATTAGCGAACTGGATATTAACTACAATAAAATACAAAATTTGTCGGCGTTCGATTTTGAATAAACCCCGGGAGAGACCTTATTATTCTATTTTTTCATCTACCACAGAACCATGATTATTTGATGAAAAATCAACCCTCCATTGATTTTAAATTTCTTTGAATTTTGCAGGATGCAGGCGTGATTGACAATCCTCCTTTGCATGTACACCTGTATTTGTGATCCATAGTATCTGCCACCTCTTTCATTGCATCAATTACTTCATCAAAAGGAATTATTTCATTAAAACCGGCTAAAGCCATATTTGCAGAGGCCAAAGCATTCATCCCGGCTGAAATATTTTTCCCCAGGCAAGGCACTTCTACCCTGTCCGCTACAGGATCACAAATAAGTCCAAGGGTATTTTGTAATGCCATGGATGCCGCACTCAAAGCAGTTTTCGCTACCCCTCCGGCCAGGTTTACCAAAGCCGCTGCTGTCATTGCAGAGGCCGAACCTGTTTCATACTGGCAACCTCCTTCTTCAGCAGCAAAACCTGCTTTCATATCAATCAAAATCCCGGTGATTCCTGCAGCCAGAATTGCTTCAGATAGCTGCTCTTCATTTTTACCCAGGATATCAGCAACAGGAATAATCGTTCCTCCCAATGTCCCACATGCTCCTGCAGTTGGAGCCGCAACAATTACTCCCATTGAGCTTTTTGTTTCCATGATGGCTGATATGGATTCAATAATCCTATTAAGCATTTCATTATCTATCAATTTGTTTTTTTGTGATGCTTTCTGAATTAAATGAGATTGCCCCGGTAGGATTCTGTCTTTAAATTCCGTTCCTTCTAAACCATTTTCAATCGCCTCCCTCATTATTTTTGCGATCCCGGAAGAAATGCCTAAAACATCATTCTGGTCAATTTCCCCAACCAGGCACTCATATTCTTTCGCAATGGCTGATAATTTTAAATCTTTTTTTTCAAGTATCCATTGACAGGCTGATTTAACATCACTGAAAGGCAGGCTTACTTCTTTTTTTATTCTGACGGGCATCAGGAAATTAACAAAATCATAATCATCCTGTATTTTTTCACCGTCAAATTCAATCAGCCGGATGATGCCTCCACCGGTTGAAAGTACTGTCAGATTAATGGATTTACCCGACTTTCCTTTAATCACAGCTTTATAAGTATTAGGATGCTCAGCATGATAATCTTCAACCAGGTATTCTATTTTCAAACCCTTTGATGACGCAATTTTCTCAGCATTAATTAATTCCGGATCCGTAATCTTCATTCCAATTAATCCTGCAGCCAGTCCCATTGCTGAACCTTGTCCACGATAGGTAGTAACCAATGATCCCTTAGGGTCAAAACTAAAAACAGCATGAACAGGTTCCTCTCCTAATAATTTCCTGGCAAGATGTCCGATTCTTAAGGAGGCCGCGGTATGTGAACTACTGGGCCCTCTCATTACCGGACCAATGACATCATTAAAGATGGATCGTATCATAATTGTTGATTTAACTCTGGTTGCTCAATAGTTTTTGGGACGAGATGGAAGGCCATTGCAATTCTGAAAAAATTCATTGAAATTGACTACACCTTCCATTTAATTCAGGTTTTAAAAGCTGTCCTTAAAGATATTCATCCCTCCTTAATAATCATAGGCTTCAGATAAATAAACCCAAACAATACCCGTTAAATTTTTTCCAACAATTATATTAGGCTGCTCAAATTAGACTATTTTTGAACTTTTACAGCTCCTTTGCAATATTGAAAAATTGAAATAAAAATAAACTGTGATTTAGTAATCTGTATATTTATCCTCAATCCGATGAACAAATCTGACTCCACGAAAAATACTGAGAATATCCAAACTTCAAATATTGATTTTATTTCCTTAAACTATCATTCTGAAATAAAAATACTCAGCGATAAAGCCATCAATGCACTGGTTTCCATGGAAGATGCCATTGAACTGATGAAAAAGGCTTTTTTAAGTTTAAAAAATGGCGATTCTTATGTTCCGCTCAGGTCCGTGGTTGAAGATCCGGAGAATACCACAACCATCTTTTTTAAACCGGTTTTTAATAATTCTTTAAACCGGTTCTCTGTCAAATTAATATCCCAGAATGAAAGCAACGGTGATAAAAATATACCTACCATAACGGGAATAGTTTTGCTGCATGACAGTAGCACAGGTAAAATTTTATCCATACTGGATGGTGATTCCATTACCTCTCTCCGGACGGGAGCTGTGAGTGGCCTGGCTTCAAAATATTTATCCCGTAAAAACTCAAATTCACTGGCCGTATTTGGATGTGGGGCCCAGGGAGAAACTCAGACAGAAGCAGTTTTAGCTGTGAGAGATATTGAAAAGGTATTTCTTTATGACAGAAATGAAACAACAGGAAATAAATTACTTGAAAAATTAAATTCCAGGCATAATATTTCCTTTGAATTTACAGATGACTTAAGCAAACTTAAACAAGCAGATATCATTTGTACGGCAACCCCTTCCACTGAGGCTTTGTTTAAACCAGAGCATTTAAAAAGGGGTGTTCATATAAATGCCATTGGTGGATATAAACCCCATATGCAGGAGATCCATTCGGAAATCATTAAAGCCTGTAGTTTATATGTCGACCAAACCGAAGCCTGTGTGAACGAAGCCGGAGATATTCTGATTCCGGTTCAATCAGGTGTTATATCTGAAAACCACATCCTGGGGGAGATCGGGGATGTTCTTTCAGGAGCTGTAAAGGGGCGAAAATCTGAAGATGAAATTACCGTTTTTAAAAGTGTCGGGGTAGCTGTTCAGGACCTGTTTGTTGCTAATGCCGCATACGAAAAATCGATTAAGACAAAACATAAATAAATCAGGGGCGGGAGATTGAATATAGCTTTTAATACCAGGCCGGGATTCCGGTTTAAAAAAAAGTTAAACACTGTCAATTTCCAGTATTAAGCTTTGATATGCCTACAGCTAAACGAACAAAACACAATAAACTTAATTTTTCATATGATATATCCTGTGCCGGCTGATGGTAGAAATGAAGCTGAGTATAAGTCCTGACACTTAGGGTAAGAATGGAAAAGTCCCGGATAAACTCCCTTTTTCACATGGGAAATAAGAATACAAATTTACTTCACATAGGGATAATCATGTATCATATCTTCTTTAAAAACCTGCCATGACAAGGCTTCTTCTTCGGCAAGCATTTTGGTCCGCATGAAAACATTATTTCCCATCGCAAGGGTATAGGCATCATAGCCAAAAAGGTCCAGATAAGCTACCACAAATGCGGAACTATGACCCGTTCCGCAGTAAACAGCGACAGGCCTGTCAGAAGGAATGCTACTCATCTCTGAAACAATTCCAAGTGTTCCATTGGGTTTATAACGGACTGCTCCCGGCAGATGACCCGATTCATATTTGTCCCGCCGGTCATAATTCATGATATAATACTGAGAATCATCTGCAATTACATCAGGCGGAGAAACTTTATTTACTGCAAAACCTTCCTGGAATAATTTCTTAACACGATTTATTAAAATGACTTCCCCATCTATGAAACCGGTTCCGGGTCCCGGAAAGGCAACCGGGTCTTCCTTTTCATTATTTTTTGTTTCCAGGAGGGTTTCAAAGTTAAATGTTTCAGCGGGTAACCATGGATTCAGATTATGTATATCCTTGTTCCATACAGCCATTCCCCACCTCAATCCGTAAACATTTCCATAACCCAGCAAGCGAAGCAGTGCGGTAGCATAACTCGAAGACTGGCCATGATTACATACGATTACTATCTTTTCATATTTGAATGCCTGGATCTCATCTTCAAAATAAGTTGGCAGATCTGAAAAAGAAACATTTACGGCTCCTTCAATATGCCCTTTTTTAAATAATTCTTTATTACGGATATCAATCACAAGTGTGTTTTCCCCCAGACTTTCATAAAGCGTATGCGCTTTTATCATAGATGGAAACTCACGACTATTTACATAATCACCCATTTCAACCAGGTAATCCAGAAGTAACAAGGTTTCCGGATCAGGAGTAATCATTTCTTTTTCAACTACTTCACTTACATTCCGGTCCTTTTCGGTTGATTTAGCTTCTCCTGAATTATTGCACGCACTTAAACCCGCAAGAAGTACAATTCCTGCGAGTAATAGATTATTAAAACTTTTCATAGTTATTTTTCTTTAGACTTCTGAAGTAATAATTTCCTCTTCAGCATTCATCATGGTAGTATCGACAGGATTCCCGGTTTCATCATAGGTATATTTTACGATCGCTGCTCCGTTCCCTCTTTCAAATAAATTTCGCTGAGCATCCAGGAATCTTCTTTCCAGAACTGCACCGTGTGAATCATACACAGTTTGGTTGATTGGGTATGATTTACCTCCCAGTAATTCATCATCCTGATCATAGGATATTCTCTCGGTTACATAGCCATTTTCATCCAGCTTTACTTCAAATTTCGCCCATCCCCAGTAGAGGTTAGAAAGTTGTCCGGTGGAATTATGAACGGAGAACTTTGTCAGTGCCCCTTTCTCATTATTTTCAAACAAGAAATAGGAAACTCCTACATCACCGCAATTTTCAACTGTGCAATCGTATAAGGTATCTTCCATATAGTTTGCCATTCGTGTAGGATTTCCATCCTCATCATAACTGAACCGAAGCTCATAGAAAGGACAAAATTGATTTAATACCGTTTCTTCCTTTTCCAGATTATATCGTTTTTCCTGAACCATGCCATCGTCAAGAATTTTCCAATCGTAATAAGCAATGCTGTTCCGGTTCTCCATCATATTTCCTTCTTTATCTTTGAAATGCATAC
>CBDUPM010000230.1:0-5179 GCA_965369105.1 uncultured Bacteroidales bacterium
TTTTATCCTGAAAGGCAATTATTTCTGTAGGACAGACAAATGTAAAATCGGCAGGGTAAAAGAAGAAAATAACATGTTTTTTACCTAGATACTGATTAAGAGAAAAATTTTCAACTACTTCCCCTCCGTTTATTACGGCTGGTACTGAAAATTCCGGAGCTTTTTTACCTACTAAAACTGACATAATTTTTAATTTATTGGTTATTAATCTTGATTACATTTGGATTTAATATTATGGAACAACTGTAAAATAATTTGGTTTAAATATTTTCAGAAATATTTCCATATTAATAAAATTCTATTAGTTCCGGAGCTCCGGATGAAAAACTTTTGGGATTGAGTTTCTTTTCTCCGGAAAACTGGAAGTAATCGATGGCGTCAATTTCACCTATACCGGGATAAAAAGCAAAGCGGAACTGGAATGTAGGGAAAACCAGTCTTTCATTCCTTACCCTGATTCCAAAGCCGAATCCATTATAATTATCCAGCTCAACAATCCGGTCACTGCCTGCCCCAATAAGTGCAAAATCCGTAAATCCGAAAAATGAAAATCTGAATCCGTATTTACTTGCGGGTGAAAACAGGACAGATTCCATATTTAATAGAAAGCGCTGTTGACCGAATATTTGATCAGAAGATAAACCCCTGATTCCATTTTTATCATTAATGTTAATATTTTCAAGATCAAAACGGTTCACTCCCCGGGTATAATCCAGGTTTATAAAATGCCTCAGTTTATATCTTCCGAAAACAAATAAATTTGTAAAATAATTTACCGTTAGTTTGGTCACTCCCTGTTCAGGCTTACCCAACCCGTTAACGAAAGTTCCTGCAGAAAGCTCTGCATAGGCATATCCGATGTAATCAAAAAAATCGCCATGTGCTATTTTACCGGAAGTATAAATCCGGTCTTCAAATTCACTGAATTCCTTTCCTAATGTGAAGCTGGTAATCCAGCCATTTGGAATATCTTCTGTCCGCCCAAAGCTGTAAATAAGGTTACTTCGGTAAAATGCCTGGGAATTCAGTGAAATGGAATTCAGCCATAGGGTATTATTATGATATTCATGAAAAAGATTTTCTGCGGTAGCAAGGGGTCTGACTGTAAAATTGTTTTTAATTAACCTGGAGGCGATAATAAGATTTAACCTCCTGGCAGAATTTTCCATGGGAGTTTTAATGGGAAAGGACCTGCCTATCCATGCATCTATATTTGAAAAGCTCAGGGGTTCCCGGATATTAGAATTGGCGGTATACCAAATGGTTTTTTCCGTTAAGGTTTTTGTTGCGCTCAGTCCGCCGGCATACTTTATGGAAGGGGTAAAAAAGCGACGGTTTAACTGAAAGCCATAGGATTCCGTTTCGAAAATATTTCTGTAATAAATACTTGAATTTATAAATGTTCCGAAAATGTTCCGGTTTTTATAAATAGCATCATAACCAAAAAAATCTGATTTATCAGGATTCCAGTGTATATTATTTTCAAAATCATTACCGGTTCCAAAAATATTCCGGTCCCATAAACCCAGGCTTCCCTCGTCCACATCCTTTAACTCAAGAAAGAAAGCCTTTGACCATATATCCTTGGTAAGAATGGTCAAATCTACATATCCCGGATCAAGAGGGTCCTCTTTTATCAGGAACCTGACATCCTCTATATATTTTAATTCCCGGAAAAGCCTTTCATTATCAGCAATCTTATAAAGATCCAGTTCATCTCCCGTTTCAATAATGAGGTTTTGTTCCAGTATTCTTTCCAGGGTTTTGATATGTATACTATTTCCAAAACGGGTCAGGGAATTTTCAACTACCCAGCTGGTATCATAGATATTTGTACCAAAAGGAGGCAGGCGCCGGAATTCAATATTGCGGATGATCATTCCTTCGTAAGGAAGGTAATCCACAATTAGTCTTTCAGAACCTTTCGGATCGATATCCTTTTTATCGGTGGGTAGAATAATAATGTTATGGAGTTCATTTGCCCATTTGTATTTGCTGGCTTTGTTTTTCAGACTGTCAAAAAAAGCTATAGTTTCATCAAGTGGAATTGCTTCATCAATCAGTGTATCCGGGGTTAAGCTTTGAAATAGGTCAGGCTTCTGGCAAATCCCATAATTCACCGGTAAAAGGAATAAAACTCCTATAAAAACAATATTTAATTTCGTGAAATTCAATTGTTTTAATCTGCTTCAAATATAATTACTAAATTCAAATGCTGAAAGAGAGAATCATCCAATAAGAAGCTTTAAAAATAAATTTTAAGGAAAAAAATTTTTCTTCCTGACCAGGGAGAATTCAAATCAGCCCAAAGACGATAATGGATTGAAGTGGATTTACAGATTAATCCCCTAAATTCAGCAATTCAGGCCCCTGCTCGAATACCAGGTCAACGGGAATGGATAATTCTCCAAGCCGGTTTAAATCCGATTTTAATTGTTCCCTGATATAGGCTTTTTCAGCAATCCATTCAGAAGCTCTGTCGTAATTTCCAAGACCCTGGATGGAGATTATTTCCCGTGTAAGAGATTCCATGGCTTTTTTCATTTTTTCAAAATCTATCCGATAAGTCCCGGTAGCATCGTCTCGGCTAAATGCGCCTTGTTCCTGGAAATAATAAAAGCGTATCATATTGGCTTTCCCATGGGCTGAAGCTACCCCAAACCTTACCGACCTGAATGTACTGGCCATAAAGGTCACATAATTGGTCATCAGGTCCTTTTCCCCCAACTCGCCCATACCGGCAAGTTTGCTTACTATATACAGGCCCAGAATATCCGCTTTTCCTTCTTCAATGGAAGAATAAGTATCTTTTAAGGCTTCTCTGACGGTTCCCTTATTGTTTATGGTATAGTCTAAACCCAGGCCATGAGCAACTTCATGAAACATGGTGTTTTCAAAAAAGGCGTCAAAGTCAATATACCGTCTCTGATCTTCCGCAATCAGGACATTGGAAATAGGAATTAGGATCTTTTCAAATTTATAACGGATGGAGTTTTTCAGCTGTAGTTTTCTGCTGCCATAATTTGTCCTTACTTTCGGATCGTTCGGCAGGTTTATAGCGATGGTTTTACTGCCCGCATTGCAATCTCCGGCATAATAAACAGCGTCGTAGACATTTAATTCAGATCCTGATCCCGGAACTTCTTTTTTGAATCTGGGTTCGACCGGAAGTTCTTTCTGCAGCATAGGGAGCAAACCTACCAGTCTGCTTAGTTTATTACTCCATTCCAGATCTTTAATCAGAATAAAGGATTCGTGAGCTGCTTTATAATTGTAAAGTTGGTCTTCGTAATTTTCAATAGGTCCTACCACAAAATCTATCATATTGTTTTTCATCTCCATCCATGCGACATCACTTTCATAATATTCATCATTGAGGAGGGCCGAAGCTCTTAGTTTAAGATATTTTTTAAACCCTTCATCTTCGGCTAATTCGGACGCTTCAACAAGTAATTCTGATGCTTTTTTTACCTGTTCTGAATAGGCTTCATGGTACCACTGGCATTTCAGAGCTCCATTCTCGTCCCTGCGAATCAAGGTATACAGGCTTGTTTTATTTTCATCATCAAAGGCCTGAAACTCTTCATCCGTCATATCAGCGGGATAAAAATTTGCGCCTTTGGGTTTTTCATCGTATTGAGACAGAAAGGGTTTATTATTGTTTAGTCTTTCCCATGGGCCATAATTTATTTTGTAAAGTCCCTGTAAAACCTCCGATTCAGTTGTTTCAAAAAGAGAGTTTTTATCCCCATAGGCCTGCATCCAGTATATTTCTTCCATAATATCGGCTACCCCGAACAGGATGGAAAGCATCTGTTTTTGGTTTTCTGAAAGCTGAGATATGTCTGATGTCAGTGATACTTTTGCAAAAGAATTCAGTTTTCTTTCCAGCATGTTTTCTTCCGTTAAAAACAGGATATTCTTATTGGGATCTTCATTCAGAAGAATTAATTCCGATGTGGCTTTCAAAAATCTGAACCGCATTTCAGATTCTTCTCCTGTATGATTAAAGATTGCTGTCAGAACTATTTGCTCCTCATTTTCTTCCTCTATCACATAATCCGGATTTTCATTATCCATATAAATTTTGCCATTATCGATGCGGATTTTCATCTCGAAAGCGGGTTCCATAACCAGATTCCCATCCCCGTCAACATATTCTGAGGCCGGATGGATACCGGAATAACTATTGTCTAACTGATCGTAATTGTCAATATTACAACTTGTTAGGATCAATATAAAAAGAGTCAGCAGGGATACAGAAGTTTTCATTTTTTCAGATTTTAGCTTGTTCGAATTTACGCTTTATCATGTAATTTAGAAAACTCTTCATGATGTTTTATGAAACTTATAATTACTTTCATACCAGATGGCTGAATCAACCAATACATATGAAAAAAATACTTAATTTTAATGTATAATCAAATACTGCATTGAATGAAAAGGATATCCATTATTATAGCTGTTGCTTTTTTTGTTCTTGTCAGCGGATTTCAATCCGGGTTCGCTCAGGATTACAGTCTTATCCTTGATGAGGGCGTGGCATTTTTTTCCGATGAATTCGGGAATATTTCCTCATTGAAAATTGATTCAGTAAAATCTGAATCCGGAGCTGAGATCCTTTATACCATGCCAAATATTGATACGGAGGACCCATTTTGTGTTAATCCGAAGGGCACTTCCTGGATAGGATCAAAAATTGTCCGGCGGAACGATTTGACCTTTTTCTTTAATACCGATAAGGATACCATAAAAATAAAACCCTCGGCAGCTTTGAATGAACCATGGATTGCTTTTGAAAACACGGACTCACTTACCATCCTGGCTGAAGTTACGGAATATGATGAAATGGCCTTTCTTGGTGTAACAGATAGCGTTAAAAAAATTGAATTTACCGTATACGATAAAGATGAAAACGTTCTGGATTGGGAACTGTCCTCCATGAATATCAGGCTGAGTAAGAATTATGGTTTACTAACTGCCTTGAATTTTTCTCTTTTTCCTGATCTTGAAAAACTTACACTTACCGATATTATTAAACTTCATGAACTGGAACTGGCAGGCTTATCTGCACCTGAGCTGGGAATGCAAAATTTAACCTGGTTTGAGGCTTTTGATTTTGCAGTGGGGGATGAGCTTCATGAAATTTCTGAATACAGGAGTTTTGGTCCTGATTGCC
>CBDUPM010000231.1:0-5124 GCA_965369105.1 uncultured Bacteroidales bacterium
CTTGAATTCCATAGTTTTACCCACATAGGCATCATAATCGCGGATGGGTTTCACATCAATTTGTGATCCCGGCAGGAAGGCTTCGATTCCAAATACATCAACGATCATACCCCCTTTGGTTCTGCATTTGATGAATCCCTTGATTACCTCATCGTTATCGAGTGCTGAATTCACCCTGTCCCAGCTACGCATAGAACGTGCTTTTTTATGGGAGAGGATCAGTTGTCCTTTTTTGTCTTCTTTGCTTTCAACATAAACCTCAACGGTATCTCCCGGTTTCAGATCCGGGTTGTAGCGGAATTCATTCAAACTGACGATTCCTTCAGATTTATACCCAATGTTGATTACAACTTCCCGCTTGTTCATTGAAATCACAGTTCCGTCTGTTACTTCAAGTTCGGCAACGGTAGACAATGTTTCATTGTAAAGACTTTCAAATTTTTCCTTGTTTCCACCGAAAGATTCAGTTGTTTCCTCTTCTAGTGAATCCCAGTCAAAATCTGCATCTCCTTCTTTTTCAGATTTTTTAGCTGTGGGTTTTTTCTTTTCTGCCGGAGCTTTAACTTCTGTTTCTTTTTCCTCGGTTTTAACTTCCGGAGTTTCTTCTGCTTTGGGTTCTTCTGCTGCAGGTTCTTCTGCTGCAGGTTTTTCAGCTGCAGGTTTTTCTGCTGCAGGTTTTTCTGCTTTAGCTTCTTCTTTAGCGGGAGTTTTAACTTCCTCAGCTGAATCGCTCACTTCTTCTTTAGGAGCCTCTTTTGTTTTTAATTCTTCAGCTTTCACTTCCTCAACAGCTTCTTCTGTTTCTGTTTTCAGCTCTGCTTTTTCTTCTTTGATTTCTTTTGCTACTTTTTCAGCTTTAGGTTCTTCTGCTGCAGGTTTTTCAGCTTTTACTTCTTCAGATTTCTCTTCAGTTTTTTCTGCTTTTACTTTAGAGTCTTGATTTTCAACAGCTTGTGTAGCTTCCTCAGTTTTTTGTACATTTTCAACGCTCTCAGCGTTTTCCATGGTCTTTTCTTTGTCGGCCATTTACGTAAATTAATTTAAATTAATAAGTTAGACATTATATTTAGAAAAACGAGGTGCAAAAATATAAAATATTTTAAAGAAATACTAATTCATTGATAAATATCTCATTACATTATTTTCTGATTTTTTTGCCGGTATCATGCGAAAATCATGATTGGTCAATTGCTGAATGAATTTTATCAAGTGTATTTAAAAAAAAGAAAAGGTCTTAAACAAAATTTTTAACTTGCAGGCTTAATTTTTGAATGCCTGGAAAAACAGAAATCAATTACTTTAAATTTAAATATCCATGAAAATTACAATTGTTGGTACAGGATACGTTGGTCTTGTTTCCGGAACCTGTTTTGCCGAAACAGGGATAACGGTAACCTGTGTTGATATTGATAAACAAAAAATTAACCGCCTGAACCAGGGGATAATCCCGATTTATGAACCCGGATTAGAATCCATGGTGAAAAATAATACGGAGAAGGAAAGGTTGTTTTTCAGCACAGATTTAAAGGAAAGTATCCAGGATTGTGATGCAGTATTTATTGCGGTAGGAACTCCCCCGGATGAGGACGGAAGCGCAGATTTGCAATATGTTATTTCTGTAGCAAGCGAAATCGGAAAATATATGAATGATTACCTTGTTATAGTTGATAAAAGCACTGTACCCATTGGAACAGCTGAAAAAGTAAGGGAGGCCGTCAACAATGAACTGAAGGCACGGAATTCCGATTTAAGTTTTGATATTGCTTCTAATCCCGAATTTCTGAAAGAGGGTGCTGCCATCAGCGATTTTTTAAAGCCTGACAGGATTGTGGTGGGAGTTGATTCAGATAAGGCTCAAAAGGTAATGCAAAGATTGTATAAACCTTTCCTTCTGAATGGTCATCCCCTATTATTTATGGATATTCCTTCGGCAGAAATGACAAAATATGCTGCAAATTCAATGCTCGCCACTAAAATCAGTTTTATGAATGATATTGCAAATTTGTGTGAGATTGTAGGAGCCGACGTGAATAATGTCAGGAAAGGAATAGGAAGCGACTCAAGGATCGGAAATAAATTTATATATCCGGGTGCCGGCTATGGAGGTTCATGTTTTCCAAAGGATGTTCAGGCATTAATAAAAACAGCTGATCAGTCAGAATACAGCCTGGAAATTCTAAAAGCGGTTGAGGGGGTTAATTCCCGGCAAAAAAAAGTAATCCCCTTGAAAATCAAAAATCATTTTAATCATCAGTTAAAAGATAAATTGATTGCTTTATGGGGGCTTTCGTTTAAACCCAAAACGGATGACATGAGAGAAGCTCCTTCACTGGTTATTATTGAGGAATTATTAAATGCGGGTGCCCGGATTAAAGCTTATGATCCGGTTGCCGTTGAGGAAGCAAAAAGACGATTGGGAAATAAAATTGAATATGCGAAGGATATGTATGAAGCCATTATTGATGTGGATGCCCTTGTAGTGGTAACTGAATGGCCTGAATTCAGGGTTCCAAACTATAAAGTCATGAACAAACTGATGAAGGAAAAATTAATTTTTGACGGAAGAAATATTTATGAACCTTCAGAAATGAAAGAATTCGGATATACATATTACAGTATCGGTCGCAAAACAATTAAAGCCTAAAAAAAATGAAAAGAATTTTAGTTACCGGGGGCGCCGGTTTTATCGGAAGCCATTTATGCGAAAGATTACTGAAGGAAAATAATGAGGTAATTTGTCTGGACAACTATTTTACAGGATCCAAAGAAAATATTGTTCCCTTACTGGACAACCCCTATTTTGAACTGATCAGGCATGATGTTACTCAGCCATTTTTTATTGAGGTGGATGAAATTTACAACCTGGCCTGCCCTGCTTCTCCCATTCATTACCAGTATAATCCCATTAAAACGATAAAAACCTCTGTAATGGGGTCCATAAATATGCTGGGGCTTGCCAAAAGGATAAAAGCGAAAGTGTTGCAGGCCTCCACCAGCGAGGTTTACGGGGACCCTAAGATACATCCTCAAACAGAGGACTATTGGGGAAATGTTAATCCAATCGGATCACGTTCATGCTATGATGAAGGAAAAAGATGCAGTGAAACTTTGTTTATGGATTATCACAAGCAAAATCAGGTAAGAATTAAAATCATACGGATTTTCAATACCTATGGTCCGAAAATGCATCCCAATGACGGCCGGGTGGTTTCAAACTTTATTGTTCAGGCCCTTCAAAATAAAGACATTACTATTTACGGTGTCGGGAACCAAACCCGAAGCTTCCAGTATGTGGATGATTTGCTCGAAGGTGCCATTAGAATGATGGGCACAGATGAAAGTATTACTGGCCCTGTAAATATTGGTAATCCCGGGGAGTTTACTATTAAAAAGCTTGCAGAAATGATACTTGAAATGACCAACTCAAAATCCAAAATTGTATATCTGCCCCTGCCAGAAGATGATCCTATTCAACGTAAACCTGACATTCGATATGCAAAACAAATTCTGAATAACTGGGAACCATCTGTAAAGCTGGAGGAAGGTTTGGAAAAAACCATTAATTACTTTGAAAATCAAATAAAAAGATCAAAATAGGAATTCAAAAATTCAATATATTATGAAAGGTATAATATTAGCCGGAGGTTCAGGAACAAGACTTTACCCCTTAACCAAAAGCATCTCAAAGCAAATTATCCCGGTATATGATAAACCTATGATATATTACCCGCTATCCGTTTTAATGCTTGCCGGGATAAGGGACATTTTAATCATTTCCACTCCCCGTGATCTTCCTCTTTACAAAGAACTTTTAAAGGATGGGAAAGATCTGGGTCTTCATCTTGAATATGCGGAACAACCCTCACCCGACGGATTGGCCCAGGCCTTTTTAATTGGAGAAGAATTTATTAAGGGAGAACCCACATGCCTGATCCTCGGAGATAATATTTTTTACGGACAGGGATTTGGTTCTACTTTACTTGAAACTTCCAAACTTGAAGATGGAGCCATTGTATTCGGATATTATGTAACCGATCCGGAAGCCTACGGGGTAGTTGAATTTGACCAGGGTGGAAATGCCATCAGCCTGGAAGAAAAGCCAAAAAAACCCAAATCAAATTATGCTGTAACCGGACTATATTTCTTTGATCATACCGTAGTGGAAAAGGCAAAATCCCTGAAACCCTCTGCCAGGGGTGAATTGGAAATTACCGATTTAAATCGCTTATATCTTGAAGAAGGGAAATTAAACGTAAGATTAATGGGGCGCGGAATGGCCTGGCTGGATACAGGAACCCAGGAAAGCCTTCTTCAGGCCTCCAATTATATCTATACCATTGAAAAAAGACAGGGCTTGAAGATTTCCTGCATTGAGGAAATAGCATTTAAAAGAGGTTTCATTAATAAAGATCAGCTCCTGAAATTGGCTGAGGATCACGGTAAAAGTCCTTATGGAGAATACCTGAAAGCTATTGCGGAGGACAGGATCTTTGTTTATGGAGGGTGATTTGGTATAAAGGTGGGAGAATGGGTTGTTTTATAACAATTTATAAGCTCGTGTGGTTATTTGATTTGTTAAACTGATTTTTTGAGTAAATTTTATGAAAATTACGGAGTCTGTAATAAAGGGTCTATTTATAGTTGAACCGCGGGTTTTTGAAGATTCACGGGGGCACTTTTTTGAAAGTTATAACCAGGTGGTTTTTAAAAATGCAGGAATAGACCTCAATTTTATACAGGATAATCAATCAAAATCTGAATATGGGGTAATAAGAGGATTGCATTTTCAAAAACTACCCTATGCACAGACCAAGCTAATCAGGGTGGTGGAAGGAAAAATTTTTGATGTTGCGGTCGACCTGAGGAAATCATCCCCGGATTTCGGAAAATGGTTTGGAATTGAACTTTCATCTGAAAACAAAAAGCAACTATTGATCCCTAAAGGGTTTGCTCATGGTTTTTCTGTACTGTCCCCTTCTGCCCTGGTAGTATATAAATGTGATGAGGTATATAATAAGGAATCAGAATGGGGGATATCTTTTGATGATCCCGGGCTGGGAATTGACTGGAAAATACCTCCCGGGAAAGAAATAATTTCAGAAAAGGATAGAAATCTTTCTAATC
>CBDUPM010000232.1:0-5120 GCA_965369105.1 uncultured Bacteroidales bacterium
ATTTAAAAGCAAGTTTTGATTTCGAAACAATTGAAAACACCAAAAAAGTCTCCGGATACCCGGTTGATTTTGTGGGTGCAAGCTCAGGTGATGGTGCTTCTTACGAATGGGACTTTGGGGATGACAAGCTCAAAGCATTCACCGTTATGGAATCTTCTTCAAGAATAGTTACACACTATTATGAAAATATAGGCTATTATAATGCATGTCTCAGGGTATCGGATCCAAATACAGGACAACAGGATATTTATTGTCAGAATGTATATGCTGGACCTGTTGGAGGAATTGTGGATTTCAATGTTGAGGCTATTAGCCTGGCTGCTTATCCAAATCCTGCGACAGATTATACCTATATTAAATATGAACTGCCTAAAGATGAATTTATTGAGATTGCGATATTTGATGAGCTTGGCAGGAGACTGGAAAATATTGTCAGAACGCAAAAATCTGAAGGTAAACATGAAATTCTCCTGGATGTTTCCCATTACCAGTCCGGAATTTATCATATTAAAATTCTGACCGGGGATTCAACCCGTACCTGTCCGCTGGTCATTGCGCGATAAGGTCTGAAAGAGAGATACTTTAAAGGCTGCTTTAAAATACTTTTTTAGCAGCCTTTTTTTGATGAAAAATCTTTACTATCTTCATAATAAATTATAATTATGATTCATCCCCAACGTATAAATGAACTTTCACAAAACCCGGGCAAACAGAATGTGATTTACTGGATGAGCCGCGATCAACGGGTTAAAGACAATTGGGGTTTATTATATGCCAGGCAGCTTGCCGAAGAAAATCAAACAGAATTGGCTGTGGTATTTTGCCTGGTGGACAACTTTTTAGAAGCAGGCCTCAGGCAGTACGACTTCATGCTTCATGGTTTAGGAGAAGTAGCCCACGATCTGCAGGTTAAAAACATCCCCTTTTATTTGCTTACCGGGAATCCACCCCAAAGTCTTTTGGATTTTGCCGTAAATCATAATGTCAGCCATATAATATGTGATTTTGACCCCTTAAGGATTAAGCAGAAATGGCAGAAAGAAATCCTTAAAAGTCAAAAATTTAATCTCATTGAAGTAGATTCTCATAATATTGTTCCGGCCAGGATAGTCAGTAATAAAGTCGAGTTTGGAGCCTATACCATCCGGCCGAAAATAAGGAAAAAACTGAACGAGTTCCTGGGTGATTACCCCTCCTTAAAACCTCAGAATAAAACAAAGGATTTTTCGATTCAATCCATTGTGTGGAGTGATATAAATAAAAAAATCAAAGCTGACAAAGCGATAGGAATTGTAGAATGGCTGCATCCGGGAGAGTCATCTGCCTCTGATATCCTGGACTTCTTTATTAATTCCAAACTGGATAGTTATAACACCGACAGAAATGATCCGAATAAAGATGCCCTGTCCAATTTATCACCCTATTTACATTTCGGTCAAATCTCAGCTCAAAGAATAGCCCTGGAAATTTTAAAGAGGGTTGAAAGTGATGAAAATTCAGAAAGTTACCTGGAAGAACTGATCATAAGAAGAGAATTGTCTGACAATTACTGCCTGTATAATCCACAATATGACAGCCTGGAAAACATCCCGGACTGGGCCAAAAAAACTTTGTCTGAACATGAGGCAGACGAAAGAGAGTTCATCTACAATCTGGAAGCATTTGAAAAGTCCCATACACATGAAAAATTATGGAATGCTGCTCAGAATGAATTAGTTATCAGTGGAAAATTGCATGGATATATGAGAATGTACTGGGCGAAGAAAATCCTGGAATGGTCTAAAAGTCCGGCAGAAGCGCTGAAAATTGCCATTTATCTGAATGACAAATACAATCTGGACGGGAGAGATCCAAACGGATATGTAGGTTGTGCCTGGGCCATTGCAGGCGTACACGACCGGGCCTGGCAGGAGAGGCCGGTTTTCGGTAAAATCAGGTATATGAACTTTAATGGTGCTAAAAGAAAATTTGACACGGACGCTTACATAGAAAGGTGGAAAAAATAAGAATCCTTTTCTCTGTTTTTTTGTTATATTATTTCAAAGTTATTATACTTGAATGAGTGATAATTATTGCTTGATGTATTGTTCGTAATCGACCGGTTTTTGTTCAATTCCGGACGTTTTTTCCTTTTTTCCCTTAAGGCAATAATTATTTAAAAGCATTAAATCAGCTATTTGTTTTATTTGGCTCAAAATTTGAATGTAACCTGAAAACCACTTATGTTCAGAAGCTTTCTGATAATTTCAATCCGGAATTTAAAACGGCAAAAAGGATTTAGCATAATTAACCTGGCAGGTCTTACCTTGGGTCTTTCCGTTGGTTTTGTGATTCTGTTATATGTTTTTACAGAAACTTCTTATGATAGTTTTCACCCGGAGTCAGAGCGAATTTACAGGGTTGCCATAAAGGGAAACCTGGGTGACATGCCTTTGAATGTTGCCGTTACTCCGGGAGCCCTGGGAGTATCCCTGAAAAGCCAGTTACCAGAGATAGATGCATTTACTATGTTTGAACATGTATCAGGGGATCAGCTTTTCAGCTACCGGGAAAAAAAGTTTTATGAAAATCATTTAATCTATGCAGATAAAAAGTTTACGGATATTTTTGCCATAAATTATATTTATGGAGACCCAACCACTTCCCTGTTAACCCCCTATTCCCTTGTGCTAACGAAATCAACTTCTGAAAAATTCTTTGGAAAAACGAATCCTGTTGGGGAGGAAATAAAACTGAACAATGCTCAGAATTACCTTATAACGGGAGTCATAGAAGACCTTCCTGCGGAAACTCATTTACCCTTGAATGCCATTGCATCTTTTGAAACCCGGATCAGGGAGAATGGCCAGCGAATTATGGATGATTGGGGAAATATGATGTATTACACCTACATCCGGCTTTATGAAGGGATTGACCTGAAAGCCTTTGAGTCAAAACTATCGGAGCATATCAATGCTGAAATGAAGGAAGATTTTGAAGGAACAAATATTAAGATTTCCCCTTATCTGCAGCCCATTGAAGATATTCATCTCCGATCAAACATCCTGGGAGAATTAAAACCAAACAGTGATATTTCATACATCTATATTTTAACGGCCATTGCTATTGCGATTCTATTTATTGCAGGCATCAATTTTATGAATCTTTCCACTGCCCGGAGCGCGAACAGGGCAAAAGAAGTCAGTATTCGCAAAATTAATGGTTCACACCGGCGCGACCTTGTAATTCAGTTCCTGGGAGAATCAGTGTTTCTTTCAAGTCTTGCATTCTTATTTGCTATAGCAATTATTGAGCTTGTCTTACCCATATTCAACAATATAACAAACCAGTCTATCGTATTTAATTACCAGCAAAACCTGGAGATTTTACTCTTCTTTTTTCTTATTTCATTCTTTTTTGGGATATTTTCAGGCAGCTATCCGGCTTTTTTCCTTTCCTCCTTTAAGCCTGTAAAAGTTTTACAATCAAATCTTAAATCGGGTACGGGTAATAAAAGCCTCAGAAATATTTTGGTTTTCATTCAATTTGCAATTGCATCAGGACTGATTGTCTCGACATTGATCATCTACATGCAATTAAATTTTATTCAAAAAAAGCAATTGGGCTTTGAGAAAGAAAATTTGATTTCCATATTTCTGCGAAATACAGAAATTCAGGATAATGCCAGTTACCTAAAGTCTGAAATGCTTTCAATTCCGGGTATAGAAGCTGCAAGCCTGGCAAATTCAGTACCCGGGATGAGTCTTTCAGGGAGTAGTTATTTTCCTGAGGGTAAAGATGCAGATCCCTGGTTAATCTACAATTTTGAAGTGGACCAGGACTTTATTGAAAATGCTTTCAGAATGGAAATTATAATGGGCAGAAACTTTTCCAATGAATTTGTAAGTGATTCAAATGCAGTAATTATCAATGAGAAATTAAGTGCAAGCCTGGGTTGGGAAAATCCCCTTAATAAAAAATTCTATCTGTCGGATGAGAAGGATGACAGTTTGAGCTTTCATGTAATTGGGGTTGTAAAAGATTTTCATTTCAGATCTCTGCACGAGGAGATTGAACCCACCATGATCCATTTAAGCCGTGGTTCACCGGAATTCCTCATTGTACGAACCCAACCGGGATCATTTGAATATAATATTGAAAATATTCAAAAAACATGGAAAAACGTAAATCCCGAATTACCCTTTGACTACGAATTTATTGATGAATCATTTTCGAATCTTTATTCTTCAGAAAAAAAGCTGAGCCTTCTTTTAACCTATTTAACCATTTTTGCCATTTTTATAGCTTCACTTGGACTTTTAGGCCTTGTATCCTATACGGCTGAACAAAGAACAAAAGAAATTGGTGTAAGAAAAGTTCTGGGAGCATCCACCCTGCAAATTACGGGAATGCTTTCATATGAATACATACGTTTAATTATTTTTTCCAATGTCCTGTCCATGCCACTGAGCTATATTCTTATGAGCAAATGGCTGAATAATTTTTCTTACCAGACCCATACGCCCTGGTGGATATTTTTAACGGCCTGTGTCCTTACTACCCTGTTTGCCCTCCTGGTAATAAATATCCAGACCGTAAAAATCAGTTCTGATAATCCGGTGAATTCCCTTAGATACGAATAGAAAAGAGATTGATTATTAATGATCAAACATCATATACCAGGGTTGTCGCTCTTCAATATAGCGAAAGGGTAATTGACTGACATCGCTTACTTTGAAATCATAGCCCTCAACAAATTCAACCAATTTTAGCTGGTAATTTTCAAATCCTCCATAATCTGTCTGACGTTTCCATTTATAGGGTATAATTATTTCTTCACGATAATTATTCCCCAACATGTGGGCAAACTTTTCCCCATGCTCTGCCATCACTTTAATGAAATAATAGCTGATATCGTAACCGGCAAATGCATAAGGATATCCCTTATTTGTAGAAAAATTAGGCTCGGTTTTAAAAAAGGATTTATATTCATGCAGGAATTGATTGAGTGTGCTGTCCTGGTAGGAATAATGATAAGGAGTGAGATACCTTAGTTTCAAATCAAAATAATATTTGTATTCTATATTATTGAAACCTGCAAAATGAGGCATACCGAATACTTCAATGTCATAACCTTCAAG
>CBDUPM010000233.1:0-5100 GCA_965369105.1 uncultured Bacteroidales bacterium
TTGAGGTATGTACAAACAGGAACACTCCAAATGGAGCATGGGTGTATGATATTCATCCTGAAGGAAATGAAAAGACTATTGACTGGGAAAGCTTTGAAGAACCCTGTGAAGAAAAACACCCCTTTAGCCTGGAAAGATTTTTTCGCTGGAGATGCTGGTGGGACTATGGAACCGGACTTGGTGGTGATCTGCTCACCCATGAATACGATGCGATGAATCAAATACTTCACCTGGGCATTCCGGATTCTGCAGTTTCTTCCGGAGGAGTATACTTTTACAAGGATAAGGAAGCCGGCCATTATATTAACGAGGTCAGAAACGTACCGGATTTATGGCAGGTAGCCCTTGAATACCCCAAACGAGATCTGACGCTTCTCTATTCCGCATCACTGGCAAGTAATATGGACCGCGGTAGAAAAATTATGGGTCATGATGGCTATATGGAATTGTCCAATACGCTTACCGTATATGCTGATCGCGATTCAACCAGGTACAAAGAAAAAATCCAGAGCGGAAAACTAAATACTGATTTACCAATTTATACTTATATACCGGGACGGGATAATGTGGATGGTGTTGCAAGCGCCACCGAACAGTATTTTGCCAGCCGGGGATTATTATATACTTACAGGGGAGGGAAAAGGGTTGACACCACCCATCTCCACGTAAAGGAATGGATTGAGGCAATCAGGGAAAGTCTGGATACCGGGAAAACAATCCTGCCCTCATGCAATATTGACCAGGGATTTGAGGAAGCCATAACCGCTCATATGGCCACCATAGCATACAGGGAAGACAGAAAAGTATTCTGGGATGCCGATAAGGAAGAAATCGTTTAAAATCCTGATTTCTTATGAAACCCCCGGATTTATGTATGAATCCTGAGTAAACGGAACTTTTACTTTACTGGTTTTTTCTTTTATTGATTTCCGACCCTCTATATACCGGGTTTAAAGGAATCAGGATTTTTTACAAGTCCTGATTTCAATACCCAGCTGATATTTTTTTTTATCTTCAACCATAAAACAAAAGCTAAAAACAATGAAAAAAAGATTTTTAGTATTCAGCATAGCCATTATATTTTCGGGATATCTGGCATTTACCCAGGAATCGAAAACTGCCCTGATACTTATAGATATTCAGGAGTTTTATTTTGCAGAAGATAAAATGCCCCTTGAAGGAAACCTGGAGGCTGAAAAGAAAGCAATGCAAATCCTTAATTACTTCAGGGAAAAGGGTGATTTGGTCATCCATGTAATGCACCAGGGTGGCGGACCCATAAGACCGGCAGTTTCTCCAGCAGAAAATGAAAAACTTATTGTAAAACAGCAGATTAATTCATTCAGAGACACTGATTTAAATCAATATTTGAAGGAGAACGGTGTCACGGATCTGGTGATCCTGGGAATGCAAACTCAAATGTGTTTAGAGGCAGCAACCCGCGCTGGTGCCGATCTTGAATACAATTGTACCGTAATTCATGATGCCTGCGCTGCAAGGGACCTGGTGTTCAATGACTATGTTGTAAAAGCCAGGGATGTACACAATTCAACCCTGAATACTTTAAAATCCTATGCTAAAGTAGTTTCAGTAAGCGAATTTCTAAGCGAATAATAGCTTAAAGTTCTCTTATCCAAATATTTCGAAAACTTACAGGATTTCCATGATCCTGTAAACCCAATGGGAGTTTTTCAGGATGCGGGCTATATTTATGGATACCAATAAAACTTGTTGTTCCTTCTATTTCAACGTTATTATGGACCAAAATCCCATTATGAATAAGGCTAAGCCTGGCCGGTTTCAATAAATCACCTTTTCCGGAGAACACGGGAGCTGAAAAAATTATGTCATAGCTTTGCCACTCACCCGGGGGTAAGCACGCGTTTACAAGAGGAATTTTATCTTTATAAACCGAAGCCGCCTGGCCGTTAGAATAGGTTCGGTTATTATAACTGTCAAGAATCTGGATTTCATATTTACCCATCAGGAAGACCCCTGAATTCCCTCTTCCCTGCCCTTCGCCGCTTATATTTTCCGGAGTTTTCCATTCGATATGGAGCTGGCAATCGCCAAATGATTTTTTGGTTCTGATGGAGCCTGTTTCCGCTACAACTGTCAGAATACCATCCTTAATCTTCCATTTCGGTGCATCTCCTTTTTCCCCTACCCATTCGTTCAGATCCCTGCCATTAAAAAGTACGATCGCATCCGAAGGAGCTGAATTATTAATCCCCGGGCTAACTATTTCCGGAACAGGTTCCCAGACTTCCGTATCTTCAGGTTTCATCTGACTGAATAAGCCCGTTGAACTAATTAATAGTAAAACAGGTATGCTAATGTTTTTCATATTTCCATAATAGTTTATTCGTTTTAAATATATTAACTCTTTTTAAGGATATAAAGCCACAGCTATAAAAATCATCAGAATTTTATTTTTAAAGCTTTCTTATTAAAAGAAAGTGAAAATTGATTGAATAATCTCTGTTTTTTCTTATTTTAGATGAGCAATTAATGCAGAATGAAGAACATAAAAGAAATCATTGCAGGTAAGAAAATCCTGGTTGTTGAAGATGATCAGATTAGCTCAGAGTATTTAAAGGAGATTCTCGAAAGTTATAAGGTTGAATTAATTTTTGTTAATACCGGCGAAGATGCGATAGTAGAAGTTAAAAAGGATCCTGCTATTGACCTGGTATTAATGGATATACGTCTTCCTGGTCAAAACGGCTATTTAACAACGGAAGAAATAAAAGCCATCAGAGAAGAACTGCCGGTCATTGCACAAACAGCTTATGCACTGGAAGGTGACAGGGAAAAAGCTATTGAAGCAGGATGCAATGATTATATATCCAAACCCATAAAAGCCTCTGCCCTGTTAGAATTGATTTCCATGTATATATAAAGGATTATTCTTCTTTCCCTCAGACAGTTTTAAAACTTCAGTTCCAGATTTTACCCTCATTTTTGAAAGATTGGATATTTTTATTTAGATTGAATGAAAATAAACTTTATTTTTGTATAAAATCATAAATAATGAAAAGAAGTCCTTTTACCTCTCCACTTCTTGTATTACCAGCAATAACTTTCATTATATTGTTTTCAATGTGTAAGGAACCGAATTCCCCCTTTATTGAAAAAGATGCTGTTCTGATAGAATCTCCGATAGCCACCCTTGGTGAGGGAGCCTTTTGGGATCATAAGGAAAAACTTTTGTTGTGGATTGATATCAATGGGAAAAAGTTCAATAGTTTTGACCCTGGCCTGAACAAGCATATCCAGATAGATCTCCCCAAAATTCCCGGAACTATTGTACCGGAGAGTAAAAATACAGCTGTCATTGCATTGGAGGATGGTCTTTACCGGATAAACAGGAATACTGGTGATTTGAGTTTTATTTCAAAACCGGATTCATTGAAATCAAACGAAAGGTTTAATGATGGTAAATGTGATCCGAATGGAAGACTCTGGGTAGGGACCATGAAAATGCAGGGAAATACAGGGAATTCTCACCTATATAAATACGAAAAGGAAACGGGGTTTGAAATAATGCGGGATTCAGTGAGAATCTCAAACGGTATCATCTGGTCACTTACCGGAGATAAAATGTATTATATCGATACTCCCACCAGCAAAGTAGTTTCATTTGATTTTGATAAAGAAACAGGAAATATCAGCAATGAACAAACAGTGGTCATTGTTCCTGATAGCCTGGGACATCCTGACGGGATGACCATTGATGAGGAAGGAATGTTATGGATAGCCCTTTGGGGAGGACATGGAATCGGACGTTTTGATCCGGCCACGGGAAAATTAATCGGGAAAATTTATGTTCCGGTAAAAAATGTTACCTCCTGTGCATTTGGAGGTAATAATCTTGATACTCTTTTTATTACGACAGCAAAATGGAATATGGAGAATTATCCGGAAGATCAAAAAGCCATGGCCGGAGCATTATTTTATGTGGTTCCCGGGGTTAAAGGAATAAAGTCAAATTTTTATAATGAATAATTACATATGATTAATATAGTTTTTCTGGATGCTAAAACAGTGGGTGAAGTAGAAAATTTCCGGGTTCTCGAAAAACTGGGAAACCTGAAAATTTATGAGTCAACTCCCAGGGAGGAAATCATTAGCAGGTGTAGAGGAAATGAGATTATCATAACTAATAAAGTAATACTAGATAAAGAAATTCTTGATGGATTACCGGAATTAAGATTGATATGCGTGTCAGCAACGGGCATGAATAATGTGGACCTTGATTATGCCTCCCACAAGGGAATTTCCGTAAAGAATGTAAAGGCTTATTCAACCGAATCGGTTGCCCAGCTCACTTTTGCAATGCTTCTGTATCTGGTTAACCGCTTATACTATTACGATGCATATGTTAAATCAGGTGCCTATTCCAGGTCTGATATGTTTACTCACTTTGGGCAGCCTTTCTGGGAGCTAAGTGGAAAAAGACTGGGTATCATCGGGCTGGGTACTATCGGAAGAAGGGTGGCACAGATTGCCCAGGGCTTTGGAATGGAAGTTGTATTCTATTCTTCAACCGGAAGGAATAATAATATAAATTATAAGAGATTTGATCTTGAAACTCTTTTGAGTACGTCTGATGTTGTTAGCATCCATGCTCCTTTGACGGATCAAACCAAAGGATTAATTACATACGACCTGATGAAAAAAATGAGGCCCTGTGCCATAATCCTGAATACAGGCAGAGGAGGAATTATTAATGAAAGTGATCTTGCCAGGGCATTAAATGACAATTTAATCGGGGGGGCAGGTATTGATGTAATGGAACAGGAACCCATTAATCCGGATAATCCCCTGCTTAAATTAATGGATAAGGAGAAACTTATAATAACTCCTCATATTGCCTGGACCAGTATTGAAGCCCGGCAGCTGTTAATCGAAAAACTGGCGAAAAATATTTCTGATTTTAAAAAGGAAAACAACTTCGAATAATTAAAACTCATTATCATTCCTGAAAATTCTTATTCAGAAACTTAATATAATGTTTCATTTTCTTTTTTTCCTTAAATTCATAGATGCTCCACCTTTCACTTGTTTTCAATATTGCACCGGCCTGAAGGCTTTTAT
>CBDUPM010000234.1:0-5092 GCA_965369105.1 uncultured Bacteroidales bacterium
GGTTTGCCCTGTAGCAATATCTGATGTTGAAGTGTAAGCAATTAAGTGGAAGTAATGCTGATCGGGTACCACTATTTTATCAACCGTATTTTGCACATGGTGACCCGATGTTTTGTCAGAATAATCCAAAGCCATCACTTTTGATCCTTCCCGGGTGTTAGTACCATCAATTATTACCGGAGTAACACCATAATCTGCTCCATCTGTTTCCCAGTTCTCAATGGCTTCATTTTCAAAGCTTATATGGAGGGAAGTTTTATCCGATAATTCATCCACGACAGGAGTATATATGGTGAGACTTTTTTCCACAGCTATATCAGCACTGTCTTTTGCAATCAGCCTGAAAGTGTAGGAAGCCTCTGTCATATTTGTTAAGACAGGGTGAGAAGACCACTGAAAGGGCGGGCTTGTTAAGGTCCCTAAATTGGTATCATTATACCACAAGGCAACCTCTTTAAAAGCGCTGCCCACTTCTGCTTCAATAGTCAGATTAGATCCGGATTCAATTTCTTGTCCGTTAGTTAAATTTTTAAAAGCCAAGCTTCTGCTGGTATCAATATCCAAATCGTACATCTGAATGTAGATAGGACGTGCATCACCACTTGCCTTTTGCATGGCATAGACGAACATTTTTCCTTCAGCAATTAACACATTAGAATGCTCCATACTTATGCCTGTTGTCTCAGTATATATTTTTTCCCAATTGTTGGTTCCTCCCTCAGCCCGGTAAATTTCTGGTCTGTTATTATTGCTACTCATCAGGTACACTTGATTTCCTTCCACAGCATAGAGAGTTCCTCCCGGGAAGTCGGTACTTATCGTAAAAGTTGAATCATCTGCCTTTTTAAAGGCATGTACATTTTTCTTAGTCCCGTCCACATTACTCTTAACCCCATTGGTAATAAAATGAACGGCCTCATTATCTGTTACCGTAAAATCTGTTCCGGAAGATATATATATAGAATTTGCACCTCCCTGGGTAACAACATCCCCAGGTTCATAAAAAAAAATTTTCTCCGGATTGATTAAGGGCAATGAAAAGGGTTCATCTTTATAATTGTACCACTCCGTTTTTCCTGTCGGATCGTTGGAGTAGGCATAATGAAAACCATTATTATATACATATTTATCATCGTTGTAACTCATTCGCTTTAAAAAACCAATGCGAAGTTTACCATTGATATATTTCATATCACCATATAAGCCCCAGTTATATGCACTTCCCTGATTTATCGCATTTAAAGTACTGAAATTGGTGAAAGGCCCCCAGGTGTCGCCACTGTATTTGGCGAACTTATACTTCCCATTGTTATTCCCTCCTTCTCTGAACCATACGAAAAGCTCATCATCGGTATTGAGAAAAAAGTTAGGGTAGGTAATGTCTGAATAATTATAGGCTGGATTAAGATAGGTTTGTCTTGGATGGAATAAATCCAGTGTAAATGAACCAACAGGAGCATTTGCAGCACCCTTGAAAGATACCTGATAATTGAAATAAGAATCAGGATAATCCGCTTTGCTGTAAGAATGCATATCATACAGCAGATGGACTGTGCTATCGATAGGACAAACACCCACGGCTATTGTGTTGTGAGAATCTCCAATATGAGGATACATATGTCTATAACCTACATGTGTATGCGGGAATTTTATAGTTTCCAGAGTTTGGGTGGGAATATGTAGTCGAGAAAGCATCACATTTTTATTTTCTTCTCCACCCAGATACCAGGTCAGAAATAAGAATTCTCCATATTTTTTAATACAATCCCCGTGTGGAGTGATACGCCGCCCGAAATAATATTCAAAGCCTGGGTTATCTATCCCAAAATCACTCTTTCGTTGTTCTCCGTCAAAATACAGACCGCTGTTTGAAACTTCAATCTCAAATTCTCTTTCTATCTGAGCTTTTGCAGTGTATAAAAAAGATAACATGAAAAACATCAGGGTTATTGGTAAAAATCGATTCTTCATTTTATTTATTTAATATATTAACCGGTTTAGCGTCTTTATTTTGTATACTCAATTTTATAAAAACCAGAGCCTAATCGTAAGATTGAATTATCTGGCAATTGCTCTTGATTTTTCTTTTGAAAATCTGACCAATAAAGACCATTAATCCGAAGTGTTTTAAATTCGCTTTTTGATAGGACTAATTTGGCTTTAGTGTTAAAAGGCACAGTCAGGTTCATTGTAAAATCTGAATCACTTATCTTCCATTCATTATGAATATTACCATAAGGCGTTGGGATTATTACAGTTGTATATGTAATGTTTTTGGGGAAAATGGGATTCACTGAAAACTCTTTGTAGCCTGCTTTTTCATAGGACGATTTAATTCCGCCTAACGACTCATAAAAATATGCAGCAAATCCACTATGCATTGGATGGTTCAGGGAATTTGTCAGGCCTTCCATTTCATCCCAGTAGAACTGTCGTTCCGGCCATGTGGTAAATCCATAATTCATAACATAAGTCTGGCTGGGAAAGGTGGGTGTAGTTAAAATCTTGTGTGCTAAATCAGCTTTTCCATACTTATTTAAAACGGTATAAATGTATCGGTTGCCGTGAATTCCGGTGGAGTGATGAATACCTTTTACAGCACTGATATTATATTCCAGTCCTTTCACAACAGACTCCAGCTTTTCATCCGGTACCATCCCAAATTGCAAGGCCATGACTGTTGCCGTCTGACTTCCATACCAATTATGTGCTGTTAGTGGAATTTTTTCCAGATATTCTTTGTTAAAAGCGACATACAATTGATTTTTCTCAATTTTCATTTTATCCCTGAAATCATCATCCTTGTTCATTCCGGCAAAGTACTCCATGATGCCTAAAATATCGTAGAAATAGGCATTGGCAGAAACCACCGGATGGCATTCCATAGCTTCCGGATTTTGACGGCGGTCCCAAAGAGGCGGACACCAGTCTCCCATTCCGTTCTGAATAATGCCTTTGTCGTCTTTAAAAGTCAGGTAGTAGTTGGTCAATTCTTTCATTTCGTCGTAATACTCTAAGACAATAGAGGAATCGCCGTAATAAATGTAATTGTACCAGGGCAGATACATGGTAGCTATCCCCCAGTCGAGTTTGGCGATTGTAGAGGTTCTTTTGCCCGGTGCAATCATGGTGGGTACATTGAAACTCTGTTCAGAATTATTTCCTTTTACAGGTCGCATCTGAGTTCGGATATCCTCCATGTATTTCATGTAAAAATTCGCCATATCATAGGTATACAAAGCATATTCACAAAAAGCATGTGCATCACCCAGCCAGCCGCATTTTTCGCGGTGCGGACAATCTTCCGGGATTCCGTGCAGGTTATCAACAATTGTCCATCTGCTTATGGTATCCATTTTATTCAGAAGAGGATCGGAGCAGTAGAAACTTCCTTTCTGCTTTACATCCGTAGCCACCAGCACTGCTTTAATCATATTTGCATCCGGTTTTGAGGAAATACCAGAAATTTGAACATAGCGAAAACCATGGTAAGAGAATTTAGGTTCCCATGTTTCAGGACCATCACCTTTGCATATGTATTTTAATAGCTGGGGCATTCCATTCGCTCCACCTCCGGTAGAACCGGGAAAAATATCATCCCCACTTTGTGTTAAAGCTTCTGTGGGGATGATTTCAATCGATTGACCTGCTTTCCCGCTAACAGATATTTTAACCCAACCGGCAATGTTTTGTCCAAAATCCACAATCCAGTTTCCCGTTACCGGAGATTTAAAAACATGCTTTGGTTCAAGCTCTTTTAGTCTCCGAATGGGAGGCATTTCCTGGGAACTTATTTTATTTATTTCAGGTGTAACAGTCCTGGTATTCGTCCAATTTGAATCGTCATATCCTGTTGTGTTCCAGCCGGTAATTTCAAAGCGGGCATCGTAGGTATCCCCACCATAAATATTATCAAACACTATGGGTCCGGTGGAATTTTTCCAGTTTTCATTGCTGACAAATTCAGCCTGTGAACCATCGGTGTAGGTTAATTTTAATAAGAGCCGTGCTGCGGGGATTCCATAGGATAAATCACGCTCCGATTCCGGGTCATTCTTCCATGAAATACTCTGTCCGTAAAAGCCATTTCCAATTATAATACCTAAAGTGTTTTTGCCTGATTTTAATTGTTTGGAGACATCATAACTAACATAATAGGCTTGTTTGTCGTAATTGGAGGGTGCTGGATCTAAGACATGATCGCCGGTTTTTTCGCCATTAATGTACAACTCATAATAACCCAAACCACAGATATAGGCGCGTGCGCTTTCAATTTCTTTGTTTGCAACAATTTCATTTCTAAAATATCCAACCGGATTGCTGGTAACCAAAACCGGTTTTTCCATTCTTCCGGTCTTGTATTCCCGAAAGCCATGTTCCGATTTTCGGGAGTCATTCGACAGAGTGATCCACATAGCATTACCCCAGTTTGATTCATTCATCAATCCTGTTTCGAATGTATTAATCGCAGACCAGCCCGATTCTTTATCATTTTCATCCCAGATTTTTACTTTCCAGTAATATTTATTAGTAGGGTGTAAGTTTTTTCCTTTGTATTTTACATTTGAAGACTGGGAACTCATTACTTTCCCGGAATTCCACAAATCAGCTTTCTTTTCATTTAGCAATTCAGGCCCGGAAGCTACTAAAACCTGGTAAGCTGTTTGTTCCCTGTTAAAACCATCGGCCTTGACAATCCATGACAATAATGGTTGATCGCTATCGATGGCAATAGGATTAGATTGTGAGTTGCAGGTAAGTGATTCAAAATTTAAATTCTGGGCAGCCAACAAATTTCCCAGAAATAAAAGTAAAATCGAAATATAAATCTGTTTATTCATTCTATGATGTTTTTTCTCAATTAATTGTTAATCATTTTCATTTTTAACCAGGTCGACTGCCTTGAAGAATCTCCGCTTAAGGGCACTTGTATCTTACTCCCTTTTGAGCTAAGGTTTGTTATCATTTTTATCATACTTTCATCTGGTTTGCTTGTAAGATACTTCCAGGGAATTTTCAATTCAAAAGTTTCTCCAACCAGATTTGGTACCGTTGAAATCTCACCACCTCCATTAATGTAACTAAACTGAAG
>CBDUPM010000235.1:0-5075 GCA_965369105.1 uncultured Bacteroidales bacterium
CCCAAATATTCGTTTTCTCAAAGCAAATGAAAACGGGCTATTGATATGTTCTCAAACTAACCTGGATATATTTGATGTTAATGGAAACCGAATAAGCCAGGTTTATGTGGGGGAACCCAGGATGGCTGATATAGATTCGGAAGGCCTGGTATGGATCGCCGATTTCTTTACAGGATTGATAAGATTCACAATCGGTGAAGGAAAAGAAGTCCTGATACCTGAAGGACCTTCAGGTATTGAAGTATTCGATTTATATTATGATCAGGGTAAATTACGTGCGGTTGCAGGTGGGGCAACCTCATCCTGGGCTAATGTTTACAGATGGGCCACTATATATTCTTTCAGTGATAACCAATGGGCTAACTGGCAGGAGGATTCAATCCGGGATCTGATTAAAATCATATCTGACCCTGATGATCCGGATCATTATTTTGCCGCATCCTGGGGATATGGCTTGCTTGAATTTCAGGATGAGGAATTGATTAATCTGTATCGTGAAAATAACAGTAGCCTTCAATCCATTATTGCTGGCGGGGATTTTTTCCGCCTTGGAGGAATGGAATATGATGAAGCCGGGAACCTCTGGATTACAAATTCAGGAGTTGGTTCACCCCTGTCTGTTTTGAAGAAAAATGGAGACTGGTCTTCCTTTGAAATTGGTACTAAAGTTAACGCCCCGAATATGGGTGACATTATCGTAAGCCAATTTAACCATAAGTGGATAAGCTTGCAGGGGGGCAACGGTTTATTCGTTTTCAATGATAACAACAGCATTGAAAATGAAGATGATGATGAAAGTATCAAACTTTCCATAGTGGATAAGAACGGAGACATTATTACCAATGAAGTATATTCCATAGCAGAAGACCGGGACGGTAATATCTGGGTTGGGACAAATCAGGGACCACTGGTATATTATAGCCCATCCCGGGTATTTGATGATGAGAATTTTTATGCTCAGCAAATAATTATTCCCCGGAACGATGGTACAGGACTGGGTGATCCTCTGCTGGGAACAGAAAGTATTAGCTGCATTGAAGTGGATGGAGCCAATAGAAAATGGCTTGGAACAAAGGATGGCGGAGTATTTCTAGTCTCAGATGATGGTTTGGAGGAAATTCATGAGTTTAACACCTCGAATAGTCCGCTGCTTTCAAACAGCATTATTGATATTGCCATTGTGGATGAAACGGGTGAAGTTTTTATTGCGACAGAAAAAGGCATTATTTCATTTATTGGAGAAGCCACTCAACCGGATGATATTTTTGAGGATGTATATGTTTTCCCCAATCCGGTTCGGGAAGACTATTTTGGGAAAATTGTGGTGTCAGGTCTGGTTGAAGACAGCTATGTTAAGATTACCGACCTAAATGCTAATATCGTTTTTGAAACAAAATCCCTTGGAGGGCAGGCAATATGGGATGGAACTAATTTCGCAGGTGAACGGGTTGCCACAGGGGTATACCTGGTATTTTGTACCACCGCTGATGGTCTGCAAACATTTGTAACAAAATTATTATTTATACATTAGATAATGCTTGAGAAATCAAAAGGCATTGTTCTTCAAAGTTTTAAATATGGGGATACGAGTCTTATCGCCCATATTTATACAGAAAAATTTGGGAGAAAATCATTTATATTTAAAGGTGTTCGATCCCGTAAAACCAAACAAAAAGCAAATCTTATCCAGCCATTGATAATTTTAAATCTTGATTTTTACCTGAAAGAACATAAAGATATTTTACTGGTGAAAGAGTTTTCCAGGGCGAAAGTTTTTAGCGATTTTCCTTATAATCCCATAAAAAGTTCACAGGCTATTTTTATTTCAGAAATCTTATCCAAAACCCTCCAGGAAGAATATAAAAGTCCTGAATTATTTGAATTCCTGGAAAATTTCATAGATTTCTTTGATCTGAAAAAAGAGGAATATGCAAATCTCCACTTGAGTTTCTTACTGAAATTCACAAAATACCTGGGAATCTACCCCAACATTCCGGATCCGGGCGATATATTCTATTTCGATTTAAATGAAGCCTGTTTTCATAACCATCCGCCCTTGCATAAAAATTATTGCGACCCGGTTCTTTCTTCAAATTTATTAAAGCTTTTATCAGACAATTTTGAAGAAGGTTCCAGGCTCAAACTTAACCATAATGTCAGGAATAAATTATTGGAAATAATCATTAAATTTTATTCAATTCATAATTATCAAATTGATAAACTTAAGTCAACTTCCATCCTGAAAGAAATATTTGTTGGCTAAATCTTTCATTTTTAATAACTCATTGGTATTTTTTGCGTATAGAAAGAAATAATTCGGTATTTTCGGATTTAGATATTTTTTGTTGTCTGATTGCAACTAAAGAAACAAAATACTGGTCATTAAGCTAAACGCTTATTAATTAGGATTGAGGTAGATTATTTAATGGTCCTTTCGCAGGGAAATACAAATAATTGTTATAATTCAATTTATAGCAGAAGGGGGAGAAATACACTTTTTTTACTCCCGGGATTTTCATATATGAAAGTTCCTATTAAACATTTGTTTTTCTCTCTTTTCTTTTTTACTATTTCTCTCCTTTCTTTTTCTCAACCCACAATCATTTTTAGTGAAGATTTTGAGGCTTACGCTGTTGGGGCAACCATCGGAACTGGCACACCCCCTGATTGGACTACAACTCCTTCCGGATCAGGGACTTTTGAAGTTGTCGACAATTCTAATAAGGAGTTTGTAACTAATAATGTGGTTACAGCGGCAGTTTGGGAAACAAAATTTGTAGATATATCTGCCTATTCAGATGTGGTTATTTCCGTGGATATCAGGGAATCGGGTACTATGGAATCAAATCAGGATTCAATTTCTTTATATTACAAAATAAATGATGGTTCTGAAATTTTGTGGCACAAAGAATCCGATGATTTTGGAAGTATTTATAAAACCGTATCTCAGGGCAACTTATCCGGTGACAGCATACAGCTTATTATCAAAGTCCGGAATGGTGCCCCCGATGAATATCATTATTTTGATAATGTTGTTATTTCATCACAACCTGTTTTATACTCAAGGATTTCTTCAGATTGGGACCAGATTGTTACCTGGTCTTATTCCCGCACAGGTCCTACCTGTAATTGTACTCCTGATGAGAACACCACCGCCTATATTCAAAACGGGGACAATGTTTCTCTTCCTTCAGATGCTTCCGTTTTAAATATAATCGTTGAAAATGGAGGATCACTTACATGGGGTGTGAATAATGCAGATATTAATCTGAGTGGTGGTGGAGAAATAATTGTAGAGAATGGAGGAACACTCGACAGAAATGGGTTTTCTGGTGCGGCTATTGTTCTTACTGAAAACTGGGGTGATGGGAAAATTAACAATGAAGGAACCATAAGTATTTCCGCAATTGAATTGGAAAATTTTAATGGACAACTGGTTATTGAGGGAAGCTCCGATATAAGCTTAAGTAATAATTTTGAACTAACAGGAGATGGAAATGGATTTGCCTTTCTTTATGGTGGAACATGGGATCCTGTTGTTTCGGTTTTGAACAATTCATCAGGTACCATAAATATTGGAGGAAACTTAGGAGTTGAAGCCACCGGATCAGGATTTATTATTTTTGAAAACAACGGGACCATTAATTTGGATGGAGAAATTGTTACCCTTGACAATAACTCTGAGTTTTACAATTATTCTGGCGCTTCCTGGTTCTATGGGGGAGCTGATTTTGATAGCCAAACAAGGCTATATGCACATTATTCGGGTAACAATTTTACTTATGACAGGGCAGGAAATCAGAATATAATAAATCCGGCAAATTCCAACCAGTATTATAATCTTAATATATCAGGATCCGGAATTAAAACCACAAATGGCAACCTTGAGATTCTTGGAAACCTGAATATTTCAGCAAGCACTTTCAATGTAAGCACAAATTCAAATGATCTGAGCATAAGAGGAAACTGGACCAATACAGGGGTATTTCAGGAAGGAACTCAAACTGTAACTTTTAGTGGAAGTGGTTCCCAAACTCTCACATCCGGGGGAACCGGTTCTGATTTTGATTTCTACAATTTAACAATTGACAATACAAGCGGAACACCCGGAGATGCAAGTGACGTAGATGCTACTGCCCTGAGCGTAAAAAACAACCTGAGCATTTCTGACGGTCAGTTTCAACCGGCCACAGGATCTGATTTTGCAAATATTATTATAGCAGCAAATGGAATTTTTAAACCGGACAATGCAGCTGATATAAGTGCCTCAGGGAATTGGACTAATTCTGGGAGTTTTATTGCGAATAATGGAAGAGTTACTTTTAATGGCACAAATCTGCAAACCTTAAATATCTCATCAAATGAAACATTCTACAACCTTACAATAAATAATTCAGGATCCGGAGTCAGTATTAGCTCTTCTGATGTCATTGTTTCTAATAATCTGGCAATGACCAGTGGAAATATAACTACCGGTTCAAATAAAATACTTTTAACTAATCCTTCTGAAGCCGGAAGTTTAACGCTCAGCTCGGGTGCTGTCATTGGAAATTTCGGAAGATTATTAAATGCCAGTCTTACCCAATACAGATTTCCTGTAGGATTCGCAACTGGTTTAAATACTCTTAAAATCTCATTCACAAATATTTTCTCTACTGATACTCTGGTTGCATCATTCTTCTCGTCTGTTGATCCTCTCAATGCCGGCATTCCATTATCCGATGGAGGTGTTTGCGTTACAAAAACCCACCCTGAAGGATACTGGTCTCTTGATGATTTGGATTCCTTTGACGGAAATAATTACACTTTAAATCTTGATGCAGCCAATTTTAGTACTTATTCTATTACCAATGATACCCGACTCCTTATCAGAGATGACAATGGAAGTGATTGGGTAGTTGAAGGCACTCATGTAATTCCCACCTCCGGAGTAATCGCCCGTAACAGTTTAAATTCTCTACCTGCCGAATATTGCGCCGGAGATACTGAAGATAATATTGCTCCCACCTTTACAGGATCCCTGACCACCTCGGTTACCGAAGGATGTGTCGTGGGCGATGCCCCGGCAGCAGTAA
>CBDUPM010000236.1:0-5075 GCA_965369105.1 uncultured Bacteroidales bacterium
CGCTTTCTTTCAGGCGAAATACCCATGCGGTGCCAAGGGTAAGGATTAAGAAACGGGCTTCTTTAAGAAAAAAATGCGCTTTTTCAATTTCCCTGTTTATGGATTCCAAAACCATAATTTTATCATTTCCTGAGAATTTGGAATGATGATCCCAGGAATGCCAAAGGGAATTAAAGGAAAATAAATCTTCTTCTTTAAAGTGTTTATTTTCAAGGATAATTTTCAGTGATCGATTAACTGACAAGGGATTGTAAACCACCCCGAAAGGGTTAATATTTACCGGAAATAACAGATCCTTTAGTTTATTACCTATATTATCTGAAAAACAGGAGCCCAGAAACATTACAGGTGAATTATAGTCAATTTTGAAGGGGGAAGGATCGGGTGATATTTCTGTTCTGAAATTCATGAATTAATCTCTGATTATCAATCAAAGTTAAGCAAATCATTGATCACAGAAAAATTCCTTTATGCCTGGAAAATGAGTTATTTTATATATTTTTCTCCAGCCACTCTTTGATCGATTGAAAGACATCCTTATAAATTATCTCATTGTGCAGTTCATGATATTGTCCATCCCAGAGTATTAGCCGGGTTTTATTATTGGTGTTAACCACATAATTTTTACTGGCTTTATGTGAAGTAATGTTGTCCTCTGTCCCGTGCATTATTAAAAACGGACAATTTATTTTATACACATTTCTCAGGGCAAAATCTGCAGCTTTATTAATTTCATAAAATAACCTGAGGGAGATTTTATTATGATTGAGCGGATCACTGACATATTTTCTTCCAATTTCCGGATCATGGCTCAAATCTTCTGCATTTAGTCCGTTCGGAATTTGAACGGATGGGAATATTTTCTTAAGAAAACCGGCAATGCTTATAATAAAATCAGAGGGAGGATTGGTCAATTTTAACCAGGGAGAGGTAACAATTAAGGCATCAGGTAAAAACCGGTTTAGAATCAATTGATTTAAAACCAGATTCCCTCCCATGCTGTGACCATATAAAATTATTTTTGTGTCCGGGAATAATTTCAATGACTCCCTGTACAATACATCAATATCATCCAGAAGTTTATCCAGGTTTTTTGCATGTCCCCTTTTTCCTCCTGATCTTCCATGGCCTCTCAGGTCCAGTGCTATAAAATTATAGGATTCTTCCACAAATAATTCTGCCCATCTTTCATACCGGCTGCTTTGCTCACCAAGTCCATGAACCATTAAAATGGTTTTCTTTCCCGGCACCTCTGGTACCCACGACTGTCCAAATAGTTTTGTTTTATCTTTCGATTCCCACTCGTAATTCTGTTGAATCATTGATTATTGGTTTTCTCTGCGATTTCAGCTTAGCAACAAATTAACAAATTTTTTATGGTAATCTTTAATTTGAAATACAAAAAAATATAATTCTCAAACATAGAGGGAAACAAAAATTTTAATTGGTGAATTAAAAAATCAAATTGTGCGGGGGAATGAATCAAATGGGAATAGTAAGATACCGCATGAAATGTTAAGATTGTATTTGAAAATTCAAGGCTTACAGGAATTGACGAAAGTAATTTAAGAGTAAATATTACATTGAGTCCCTGGCAAGCCAATTGTTTAGAATCTCTATAAACTATACCAGAGTATAATTATATTCCAAGCAGTGTTAGGATTATAAAAATATGTTTTTTAATTTGGTCGACCAATTAGTCAGTTTCGACTGATTTTCGAATCAATATTTTTCTATTTCCTCAAATATTACAACATTTTATTAAAATTTACTAGAAAATGAAAAAATCTATTCTTTTTTCTGTGGCATTTCTCCTGATTTGGGGAACGGTCCAGGGACAAACAGTTCATTCTGTCGACACCTCACCAAATGCGCTGTATAATTCGGTTTTGTCAGCTGCTGATGGAGACATTCTTGAATTAACCGAATCGGGTGTATACCGTATTGATAGCTTAATCCATATCAATAAAAAACTAACTATCAGGGCTAAAGAGTCATTGACAACTCGTCCGGTCATCCGTAATTATTATCCATATACGAATGCACGTTTCATTTTTGAAATCGTTACTGGTGGATATTTAACACTGGAGGGTCTGGAGCTGGATGGAATGTCCGGTTCAGATTACTCAGCTGAAAACCTGATACAAACCTCCAAAGAAATCGTTGGTAGTTACAGCTTATTTGTAGACAATTGTTATCTGCGGGACGTCGATCAGGGAGAAAAAGGCAGTTTCTTCCGGAGCTATTCCGATACCTATGCCGACACGATAAAATTCACAAATAGTGTTCTTTACAATTGCGGAAAAATAGGCATCCGTATTAACGAGTCTGACAATGATGTAGACTATTTTGAATTCAGTAATTCCAGCATGTTCAATGTTTGGGCTGAGGGAATCTATGTTCAGGGATCTGATGTGAAATTCAGGGTAGATCACTGTACCTTTAATAATGTCGGTTATGGTTCGGCGGATATCTTGCGTCCAAGGTTTATTCTTGATGCAGAAATTCTGAATTCTATTTTTTCAAATGTTCCGGAACCCCGTACCAGAGCTATGCTTTTGTATGGATCATCTACTGTTGACTACTGTAATTTTTATAATGTAGGACGAATCGACATTCATAGTTCAGAAGACTTTAATTGGGGAGATAGTGTTATATATAATGTTGATCCACAATATTTTAATGCAGCATGGGGAGATTTTTATCTGACAGAATCATCGCCCTTACTAACTGCCGCTAATGATGGAAGCATGTTGGGAGATCCGAACTGGCCCAATAACCGGCCATTTATTCCAGCTGTACTTGAAGTAGGTTCTGCAAATAATGCATTATATGACTCCCTTCAAAGTGCCCGCAGTGGCGACATCCTTGAACTCATTGATAGCGGCGAATATCCTCTAGACAGTATTTTATATATAGAAAAAGAAATAACCATAAGGGCTGCGGCTGATCTTGAAAGCAAACCAGTATTAAAAAATGTCAATGCTGAGATTTCTACCCGTTCCTTGATTCAAATTGAAACAGGAGGAAATTTAACTCTTCAGGGATTGGATCTGAATGGACTTGCCGGGAGTGAAACTCCTGCAAAATACCTTATCAGAACTGCTTCAAGCATTACGGGTAGCTACTCCTTAAAATTGGATGACTGTATTTTACGTGATGTAGTAAGCGGATCTGATGGAAACTTTTTCAGGGCGTATAGCGATACCTACGCAGATAGTGTCATCTTCACTAATTGTATTCTGGCTAATTCCGGTAGAGAAGGAATTCGCATAAAAGATGCTGTAAATACTGTGAAATATTTTGAAATAAGTAATTCAACCATGTATAATACTTCCAGAGAAGGAATATATGTACAGGGGAATGAGGTGGAATTTATCGTTGACCATTGTACTTTTAACAATCTGGGCTATGATGGTTACAAATTTGTTCGTCCGCGCGATATACTTGATGCAGATATCAAAAACAGTATTTTCTCTCACAGAACAAGCACCAGCTCAACAATGCAAGTTTATGGAGGGGAAGTGGATTATTGTGATTTCTTCAATGTTGGAAGTGTATCCTTTGATGCCGGGGTAACCGTAGGTGAAAATATACTGGATGTTGATCCTCAGTATGCTGATACGGCCAATTTTGATTTTACCTTATTAGAAACCTCGCCATTATATTTTGTTGCTGAAGGTAATTCAGCTATGGGCGACCCACGCTGGGCTGTAAATCCACCCATACTTGATTACGCCATCATTCCGGTTGATCTGGACAGAAATGCTCTTTACGATTCCATAATGATTGCCAATGATGGTGACATCATCGAATTAATATCGAGCGGAGACTACCTTCTTGACAGTTTAATAAATATTGACAAGGATATTACCATCCGTGCGGCTGCAGGACTAGATACCAAACCTGTAATTAAATTTGTAAATCCGGATATTTCAACAATACATATTTTTCAAATCGTTACTGGCGGTAAATTGAGACTTTCCGGCCTGGAACTTGACGGCTTATCCAATTCTGAAACACCAGCAAAATATCTCCTAAGAACGGACGAAAGTATAGAAGGAAGTTACAGTCTGATAGTCGAAGATTGTATCCTTCATGATGTAGATATGGGCGATGGTAACGGAAACTTTTTCCGTGCTTACAGCGACACCTATGCTGATACGGTAATTTTCGATAACTGTATTCTTTACAATAGTGGCAGAGAAGGAATTCGTATTAAAGATTCCGACAATACGGTAAAATATTTTCAACTTAGTAATTCAACCATGTACAATACTTCTACTGAGGGTGTATATGTTCAGGGAAGTAATGTGGTTGCCCGTATTGACCATTGTACTTTTAATAATCTCGGATATTCACGCAATGAATACACTCGTCTGCGCTATGTGGTTGATGCAGAAATTACGAACTGTATTTACTCAAATGGAGTTGTGCCACCCAGCCGGTGCATGCTGTTTTATGGATCATTGTTGAGTAATTGCAATTTTTATGAAGTAGGATCTGTTAGTATGAGTAATAGTGAGTACACTACCCAGGAAAGTATATGGAAAGATTATGATCCTGTTTATGAAGATGCTGATAATGGTAATTTTACTCTTCTGGAAAGTTCTCCCATGTATTTCAAGGCTACAGATGGAGAAGCGCTTGGGGATTTACGTTGGGCTAAAAACGAACCTGAAACTCCGTATTACACCGTTAGCATTAAAGTTTTAAGTGAAATAGATTCCATATCGATTGAAGGAGCAACCGTTGTTTTTAACAATGAAACAATGATAACAGATGCAAGCGGAACAGCTGTATTTGATAGTATTTCCCCAATTACCAATGCTGCTTATGTAGTTACTGCAGATAACTTCCAGGATGCGTCGGGAAGTATTACGGTAACAAATGATAATATAACAGAAACAGCATTGATGTCTCCTGAAGCTTACACCGTTACCTTTATTGTATCAGGAAATGATGGATTCATTGAAGGAGCATTGGTGGTCTTTAACAATGCTATTATATTAACAGATGTTGAAGGGAAAGCTGTGTTTGATAGTATTGCACCCATTTCTGATGCAATGTATTTG
>CBDUPM010000237.1:0-5071 GCA_965369105.1 uncultured Bacteroidales bacterium
CGGGATTTTTTTTATGGGGGTTTGGAAAAATTATTGATCAGAAATCTGAATATTTATCTGGAATTAATCTAATTTGCAGGCAGTTAAGCTAATTTTTTACAATTATAAATCATTTTTCTTAAATTGGATACAGCTTTTTTATATGAACCTGAAAACCTCAAAAAATGAAAAAATTTAAATTAAATGCACTCGATAAGCAAGAGATGGATAATTTAAGAGGTGGAGTTGCTGATGATCCTAAAGATCTGATTATTCCCCCCAGGGGATACTGCAGTTGTGCCTGCAGGTGGGTTGACCAGGGTGGGTCTTCCACGGGAGACAATAATGCTGCAAACAAAGCAGGAGGACTGCATTCTGTATAAAGTTTTCACCTGGCAAGGCTGAATGGAAGGATTCTTAATGCTTCTATCGGTAAAATCTTATGGTCTTTCAGATTAAGGGCAGACATGCAATTGCCCTTTTTTATTTCGCCTCATATCCTGGTAATTCCCGGTGACTATGATCGCAATAAGGCGGGGTTTGTGTGTACTTGCAGGTGCACCATTTTACAAAGCTTTTTTCTGCAATTTTCACAGGCATGGGCTGAAAGTCCGTATCGGCATGAGAACCGTCGCAAAAAGGCTGACTTTCACTTCTTCCGCATGAGCACCAGAAGTAGACTCCGGGTTCGACATCGGCTTTTATGGACCGGAGTCCTGCTATTTTTGGTTTTTTATCCATTTCCTGCTTAAAATAAAACTCTAACAGCTGAGTACAGAAAATGTTTGGAAAAGATGCCCCTGAAAAATACTTTATAAGAAGTGAATTCTTTTCATACCAATTCTTTCTATATTTGCGTTCTGAAACGGATACCTGATTTTTTTCAGGTAAAAAAATAAACAGTTACAATCATTCCGAATGAAGAAACTCGCATTTATATGGGTATTGCTCCTTAGCCTTTTTACCACAATGGTGGCTCAGAAATCCAATGTTCTGGCTACCTTTCAGCTGATTGAAAACGGTAAATTCGAAGAGGCAAAGGAATCCATTGAAGAAGCTATAAAAGACGAAAAAACCAGTAAATGGTCTAAAACCTGGTATGCAAAAGGCCTTCTCTGCCAGACTGCTTACAATAAAGGCATTGAAGAAAAAGACAAAAAAAAGTATGAATTGTATCCCAATCAACTTTATGTTGCATATGAATCATATAAGAAAGCCATAAAGCTGAACAATAGAGGACGAATCCAAAATCAGCTGGAACCCCGCTATGTTATGCTTGCCAATGAATTTCTGACTCTGGGTAAAAGGTATTACAAAGAAAAAAAATATGAAGAATCTCTTAAGGCCTTCGAATATGCCCTGCAGATCAATCAGAGTGAAATACTGACCCTGCCGGTCGATACCAATCTTGTTTATAATACTGCCCTTGCAGCTTATAAAAACAAGGATTATGAGAAATCCATTGATTACCTCAGTCAGTTAAATGAAATGCATTATTCTCCCAATGTTCCTCATCTTCTTTTCAGTATTCAGCTGGAAAAAGAAGACACCATGGCTGCAAAAGAAGCTTTGGTGAATGGAATAAAAGAATATGAAGAAAATGAAGAACTCAATCTTCTCCTGGTGGATCTGCATTTTCAAAGCAACAACATCGATAAAGCAATAGAAGTTCTGAATATGGCAATTTCAAAGGATTCTGCTAACTATATTTATCCCTATACATTGGGCCTGGTCTACCAAAAAAGCGAATTTTATTCTGAAGCAATAAATGCCTATAAAAGAGCAATTGAAATTGATCCAGATAAAACGGAACCCTATTTGAATGCAGGAACCTGTTATTTTAATATTGGAGTGGAGCTTGAAGAGAAAGCCAGGGCCATAAGTAATAATATGGAGTTTATCGAGGAGAAAGCAAAATCGGTTGAAGCCAGGGAAGCCGGGGTTTACTGGTTGGAAAAAGCCTACAAAATGGATCCTTCGAATGAAACGGTAAAAACCCTGCTGATCCAGTTATACAAGGCTCTCAATATGACAGAAAAACTGCAGGGTGTTGAATTAAATCTGAGTTTATAAACTCAGGGCAAAAGACAAGCCCACAAACTCCATAAATTGAAGCTTGGGTTCTTTCTTTACACTCCCGTCCGGTAACTTAATGGGAACATCATTTTCATCCAGAACCGGGAAGCGAATGTCATTATCATAGATCATATGAATATTGGCAGATATAGTGAAAAACCAGGTTATTCTTTTCCTGAGATTGATTTCCCAGTCCATATCCACCGTCACCGGACGATCAAAATAATTGTTAAAAAGACGCACAGAGTTTTCTATTTCCAGACCATCCAGAATATTTAATTTATTCTTTATGAGCAATTGACCACCCATTTCCTGTTTCACTCTTTTATCTGCATCGATACCATGGGCGGTCTGGTCTATTTCGGCAGTATCCAGTACAAAAGTATTTTTGTAAGAAAGTGGTGAGAAGTTCAACAGGGTATGCTTAAAGGGTTTATATTCAACCCCGGCACCTATTGTAAATGTAACAGGATTCAGAAATCTTGAGACTACCACTGAATCGTTGGGGTAATTATAGCCTTTTGCCAGTTGATTTTTCATATAGAAAACGGTACTGAAATCAAATTCTCCTTTAATAAGTTTATTATACTGGGAGTTAAACTCGATCATATCAGTATTTTTCCTCATACCATATTCCCCGGATAAAATGGAACCATATTTCAACCGGCCATTATTATTCCATTTAGACTTGCTATTGTCACTTTTAAAGTTGGCCTCCCCTTTGATATCCAATAAGGTAGTCAACGAGCTTTCCCCTCCCTTTGCCCAGTTGGAAAGATAGGTTTGACTGAAAGCCATGGAACTTGAAAATCCATAATCCCATAAGACCGGAATATTTTTCAGGGGCACCAGGTCTGCCAGGGAAGTTTCGGGTTCTGCAAGCGTGATGGGAATATCATGTGCCTCATGTTTTGTCAGCCTGTTTATATTCACTTCCTCTTCAAGAAAAACCGTAATCGTATTCTTTGAAGGATTACCGACCCAGATGGTAATGGAATCATCTTTATAATTCTTTACCCAGTACCGAAAAAAATCATCATCTCCGCTACCGAGCCATAAAGGGGTCTCATTACCGTCCAGATCATTTATAAACAATGGGATAGAATCCCTTTCCGAAGTATAATTCAATAACTCCCAAACAGCAATTTTCAGTGAATCGGCCACCTTAAAATTGGGAACTTTATAAAAAGGAGAATCAGGACTACCTACGATAGTCCGAATGGTATCCGCATAAATAACAAAAGCGGAATCCTCCGAGATTCTTACACTTTTCTTCTTTTGGGAAGTTAACAATGGAGGACGAACCTCCTGATTCCTGAATTCAAACATCTGTATTTCCATGGAATCCAGGAAAAGACTATCAATATATACCTTTGTTATAGTATCCGGTTCCAGAAATATTGAATCCATCATCACGTCGGTGGATGGAAGAGAATCTCTGAAAAGTATATCCAGGTGCTTTTCATTCTCAATTATGGTTTGTCTGACAAGAAAAGATTCCCGGTTCAGATTCTTTGGGTTGAATATAAAAGTGGAGTCATTTAACCACATTAAGGGAATACTATCCTTCTTAACATATTCTATTTCACGGAATTGAATGGAGTCGTACGGGAAAGCAGACAAGCGTTTCCCTACACTATCGAAGGGTTCCCTGCTAAAGTATAACAATCTTTCAAGTGAGTATTTTACATCTCCCGCACCGGGCCGGAATAAACTGTCCCTTTCCACCAGGTTTTGAATGTAATCCATTGCTGATGAGGGTGTAAATACAATCGTATCCCGGGAGGTTGTATCCCTCAGTGATGATGTATTTTCCAGCTCAAACTGAGCAGAAGTACCAAAGAAAAAAGACAATCCTATTAAATACAAATAAATAAAACGCATATGAAAAAGGGGTAATTCAGAATTTTCACGGCAAATATACAAGCAATTTTATAACGAGATCATCATTGGAATTATTTTCTGCCTGAACAGATATAAATTTTTTAATCTGATCCCTGAATACATAACTGTGGATGAATCTATTCACATGGACTTTCAGGCCTCTTATTTCCCTTGCCTGTTAAAGGTTCTTTATCTGCCTCAACGCAGACTGTCCACTGACCCATAGAACCCGGCTTTTTTGAACTTACCGATACTTTCAGATTCCCACTGAAGAGGTAATACTGACCCGATTTTAATTCATAAACTTTACCCTTAACCAGTGCCGCTCCTCCTCCGGCTGTTGGCATGATAAACAGACTCTGGGCTGAGCCGGAATAACTAAAGTTCATATCCTTCAGGTTCTCCCGGTTAAAACTTCCCCGAGGCGTCAGCAGACAAAACTGCCAGGAAGAATTCCCGGGATTTATTCTTGTCCCACATGGTTTTTCCTCAACCCTGACTTCCCTGGTTTTTTCATCGCTGCCACAATCATTTTCAAGTTTTATTTCAACCAAATAAGTTCCGGGGGTAAATCGAAATTCCGCTTTTATTTCTCCGCTGGAAGAGTTAAACTGAAAATCTTCCACAGCTGTCCCGTTTACCCGTAAACGTATTTCAGCTTTAGTTTTTATATGCAATACTTTTGCTTCTAACAGGTATGTATCCTTTTCATTCGGATCTTCAATCAGGTTAATTGTAACTACAGGGGGCAGACAGGGTTCTGCGATACTGACATTTGCATTTTTCACATCCGATCCACAATCATTGGCTGCGGACAGCTGAACATTATAGGCACCCGGAGCGAACCGGAAGTTCGCGCTTATTGATCCTGTAGATGTATTGAATGCAAAATCCGATCGTTGGCTGCCATTTACGGTCAGCTTGACCTTGTTCCGGTCGCTTATATTCCGGATACTTCCTGTAAGCTGATGACTGTAGTTTCCTCCAGCTGTTTCCATAACACGGAAATCAACTTCAGGGGACTGGCAGGGTTCTGCTATACTGATACTGGGCGTTTTTAAATCTGATCCACAATCATTGGCTGCGGTAAGCTGAAAATTATAGGCACCCGGAGCGAACCGGAAGTTCGCCG
>CBDUPM010000238.1:0-5070 GCA_965369105.1 uncultured Bacteroidales bacterium
CCGGAGTGCCGGATGTAACTTTTACAGGGACCTTTGTTATAGAGAAATCTACTGTAGGAGAAATCTGGAAAATTGTTTTAACCCAGGAATTGCCTTATGCAGCTACTGCTGAAGGAATATTTGAAATAATACTTAATCCGGAAGTTCTCTGGTATGAAGTAGTTCAAACTTCAGGAACACAAAATGTACCCCCTACTCCTGAAGCCGGATTCGGAAGCTCTAACGGAGGTGCTTTTGGTACAACCAATGTTCAGAAGTTTATCAGAATAACCGGCTAGCTTTCAAGGCTTATTCTTTCTCATATCAAAGTAAAGTCGGATTTAACTGATAAAGTTCGGCTTTACTTTTAGCATTCACATTTAACAAAAAATATTATGAGGAAAATAATTGTATTATTTGCTTTCATCCTCTTTACCGGATTAACTGCATTTACTCAAAATACAGGGAATCTTAAAGTGGATGAAATGGAAACAAATATTTTCAGAAATGACCTTCCCTATACAGCTAAAGCAAATAAGGAATTTCAGTTTTTAGCCTTTTTTATTACGCAAAATGTGCACTCCAATTTCTACCCTGAAAGCAGCCTTTTTAATGGTCAGCTTGTGGGCCGGTTATTCGGGCAAAACTCATCCACCACATCGGACAGTATGGTTGCAAATTACACCGAGCAAAGAATCATACCCTTTTTCATTTATCAGCCGAAACTATTTAATGGGAAAGCCATATTAAGAGCTTCTTTTGAAATTGACTGGACATGGGGTGATCAGGCATACGGTCTGAGCGGTAATAAAGGCTCAGCCATCTCTGCTGATCAGGTCAACCTGCAAACTCAAAATATTGAACTGGAGCTTATACCGGTAAAAGACCTGGCTATAAATCTTGGTCTGCAACGTTTATACGATACTCCATTTAATCCTTACCGGACCTATTTCGACAAAATGACAACCACGGGTTACCGTCTCGCTTACTGGGGGACAGATGCGGTTGGAATAAGTGCCAGGTATAATCGCGATTTTTCCCAGACCAAGGTGGGTTATTACAAACTCTATGAACAAAATGCCGAGGATAATGACGATGTAACCCTCTATGAGTTTATGTTCAGAAAAAAACTATCAATGAAATGGAACCTGGGTGGATCTCTCTATTTCCTTACCGACAGGGGAAAAGGAACCGGGGGAGTGTCAGTGTTTGGCCAGGGTCTAAACAGCACCCTGGTAAATTATAACGGAGGTTTCAATTTTGACCTGGGAACAAATGATTATAAAGCCGATGTTGCCTGGCTGGGGGTTTTCTTCAGCAGGAATCCCGATTTCTGGCTCGACCGCCTCCTGCTTACCGGATTTGTCAATTATAATCTGGGGAATGTAGATATAAACCAGGGAGGCACTTACACCAAAAAGACGGACATCGGCGGAATGGCGGTCAATTTAAGAACCGCTTATCGTTACGGACAAACGCAGAATGACTATGTTTCGCTGGATATGATCTATACCACCGGGGATGGTGACGGGATAAACAATGGAAATTATTCCGGAGTTATAACCGGAAACACCTGGGGAATGCCCGCATCTATATTTATCAGCAGTGGCTCCTATCTTCTTTTTCCTCACGCCAATGTTGTAAACAGATTTACCCCATTGGTGGCCGACATCTCCAATATGGGATATGGACTGACCGGAGGTACTCTCAATCTAACCCGGGATATAATTCCACATAAACTAAATCTAAAAATCGGCGGTGCTGTGGCCAGAAGTTCTGTAAAACCCCAGGATGCAGGGAACTTTATGGGTACAGAGATAAATTCAGCAGTAAAATATTCCTTCGGACCCTTTATGAGTCTGGAATTGCATGGTGCAAATATGTGGCTGGGAGAGTTTTACGACAGCAATGATGACAGCCATGGTACGGATATAAATGGAATCTATAATACCAGCCGGCCGACTTCACCCTGGACCGTATTTTTGGTTTATAAATGGTTAATGTTTTAAGGTGTAATAAATAAAATATGAAAAGGATGAAAACAAGAACAATCATATTCATAGCATTCTCATTAATAATATTTGCCTGTTCGCCTTATAAAAACCTTAGCAATATGAAATCTATGTCCGGGGATCTCGAATATGGCTACGATGTAAAGTATGCAGAATTATCGAAAGACATGAATCTTGCTTATATCGATGAGGGACAAGGAAGTGAAACCATTATTTTTATTCATGGCCTGGGAAGTTATATTCCGGCCTGGAAAAAAAACATTGAGGTCCTTAGTAAAAATTACCGCTGCATAGCCATCGACCTTCCGGGATATGGTAAGTCATCGAAAAACCCTCATTCCGGATTAATGAGCTTTTATGCCGGGGTTATTTCCCGCCTTATTGATGAACTGGGTCTGGAGAAAGTCACCCTGGCCGGACATTCCATGGGAGGACAAATATCCATAGTTGCGGCACTTGAATATCCTGAAAAGGTAAAAAACCTGGTATTAGTTGATCCGGCAGGATTTGAATTATTTCACCCCGGGCAAAAATTATGGTTTAAGGATGTTATGTCTCCCAACCTGGTACGTTTAACAACCCTGGAAGCTATTGAAACTAATCTGGCAACAAATTTCTATAACATGCCAGATGATGCACTTTTTATGATTGAAGACCGGATTGCCATGCGTACTGCCGACGATTTTGAGAATTATTGCTTTGCTGTAAGCCAATCGGTTACCGGTATGGTTGATGAAGCTGTTTTTGATAAACTGAAACTCATTGATCAACCCACATTAATCTTTTTTGGTGAAAATGATAATCTGATCCCCAACCGGTATCTGAATCCGGGCAAAACAGAACCAATAGCCAGGGCCGGTGCCAATGAGATCAAAAACAGCCAATTGATTATGGTTCCGGAATGCGGCCACTTTATGATGTTTGAAAAACCAGAAATATTTAATGCAGAGGTAGTTAAGTTTATAAAATAGAAGTTAAAACTGTAAATCAGCTACAATTACCTGAATATTATTTATTTCAGGTTTTTGTAGCTTTTTTTGTTAATTTTAATTTTATTCTATTTTCTCGTTTTATTTCCAACATTTGCTCAACAGCAAGGTTTGAACATTTATATAATTGGAAATTTCCTTATTTTTCCTTTCAGGTAAATTCAGATTTAATTGTAATTATGAAACAGAAGCTTAATAAGTTCAGCGATTTTGCAAATTCACTTTACCCGCATGAAATAGACTATTTGTTATCTGTTCAACAATTTACGGTAAGCGATAATAAAAAGATTCTCAACCTGATTAATTATAACAGCAAAAACCCCTTAAATAAGCTTCCCTACGACACCTCTTTGGATAAGAGAAAATACTCTTATATGAAAAACTGGGTGGAAAAAAATTTAAAGGAAGTGGATGTTGACCACTATTTTGAATGGCTTCTGAATATTGAAAAGCAGGTAATGACAGATGCCATTACCCCTGACGAAGAAAAAGAATTACAATCAAAAATACTTAGCACAAGCGATTCAAGTTATTATTTTATACGATTCTATGAAGTTCTCCAGCATTACCGGGATTATTTACTCATAAGGGTAAGAAATCAGCTAAATGAGCCAGTCTCGGCCTACCTGGATCAATACAGGGATTCCTATCTGCAGACAACCGAAATTAATTCGAGACTGAATTCAGCTACCCTCGATATTATAAAGCAGCATTCATCTACCACAACAGAATCAAAACAATGGGAGAACTTTCTGGAACAAACCTTTTTGAATGAAAAACTGGATGGCTACACCCGTTACAGGGCCATCGTGCGCCTCACCTTCCTCTACTATAACTACCGGGATTTTGATAAGCTGAAAGATATTTACTCCATTTTGGATAAAATATTCAAGACCCATGTGTTTTATTCCAAAAGAATTTTATCTAATTATTATGCAAACCGGGCTATGATGCATTCCAAACTTAATGAATTGGATCTGGCAGAGAAATATGGTTATTTATCTATCAGGCAACATAATAGCGATTACCTGTTCTATCTTCTGAATCTCTGCGGGGTCCTGCTTAAAAAAGGGAAAAATAAGGAAGCATATCATTTGATGTCCGATTCAATACCTGAATTAAAAAAGACCAACAGTTTTTATAATAAAATAGGCTTTGTGGCCTTTTATATCAATACACTGCTGGCCAATAATTATGTGGATAAGGCAGTTAGTTATGCAGAGACCTTCTTTGATGGTTATAAAAAAGAGATATTAAAACAACGCTGGCATCTTTTCTTTTCATCCTATATAAGAGCTCTTTTTCAGGCTAAAAAGTACGTAAAGATATTGTCGGTAATGAAACGTTACAACCTGGTAAATAAGGAAAAACAATTTATCGGCAGAGCCAGGTATTTACCTATTTTATTCTGGTATTCCACTGCAGCCAATTATCTGGACGGAAATATATCTGAAACTCAGCTGGCAGGGACCATTATCCGGTCAGGCCAGTCCCTGGTGAAGCACAAATACAAATCCGTAAAAATTAATGAGCTATTAAATGAACTGAGCCATATTAATCCCAAAGTCTTTAAAAATATACGGAAGGAAATAGAATTGTAGGCTTAAATTCAGGGTTTCAGCAGAAACCGATGGCCGGGCATTTCCTGATTTATTGATGCCCCGGGATATTTTTCCTTCCCTTTCAAACCTAAACACCCACATGGCTTTTCTACCTGTTTGGTTTCCGGATCCGGGTGAAGAGCCTGGTGTAAATTTTCTGTCGTTCGGGTCTGTGGTTATTCATACCCCCGTGCGTCAGAATAATTTTAATTTGAAATAAGACCGATTTCACTAAGCACTAATGAAGATGTTCATTTTTTAAAATACACCAAAAACTCTTCTTCGGAAATTTTGTTTATCCAGTGTTCGTAACCCAATCCAATTGCCTTGTCCAGTAATGGGGCCGGCAGGAAAGGGGCGACAACTTCGAGGATCTCTTTTTTATTCAGCTTTTTAACAGCTGCCAATACGATGTGTACAGGCTGTTCTCCCTCATGAAGCATATCCCTGACATCGATAGTATCCACCACTTTTCTTTTATTGTACCAT
>CBDUPM010000239.1:0-5027 GCA_965369105.1 uncultured Bacteroidales bacterium
GTGAATTTCCTCAATCAGGATGATTTCTCCATTCTTTTTTCCAAATTCATATTTTGTATCCACAAGGATTAGTCCCATTTTATGGGCCATTTCAGTACCTCTCTGGAAAAGTTTCCTGGTATAATCTTCCAATTTTTTGTAATCTTCCTCGCTTACAAGCCCTTGCGAAATGATCGCCTCGCGTGAGATATCTTCATCATGACCTTCATCCGCTTTTGTTGTAGGGGTTAGCAGTGGCCGGGGGAATTTATCATGTTCTTTCATACCCTCCGGCAAGGGAACCCCACACAGACTTCGCTTACCATCCCTGTATTCCCGCCAGGCATGACCGGTCAGGTAACCACGAATTACCATTTCCACCTTGAATGGTTCGGCTAAATGTCCCACAGTGACCATGGGATCGGGACTGGCAATTTTCCAGTTTGGAACGATATCAGAGGTGGCGTCTAAAAATTTAGTCGCAATTTGATTCAGCACCTGACCTTTGAATGGAATTCCTTTGGGAAGTACAACATCGAATGCTGAAATCCTGTCAGAAACTACCATAACCAGTATTTCGTCTTTGATATTATATACATCTCTTACTTTTCCGGTGTATAAACTTTTCTGTCCTTCAAACTTAAATGATGTTTTTACAATTGCTTGATTCATATATAATTAATTTTAAATGATAGGTTTTAATTGATTGATTTATTTAACGGAATCTAAATATCTGTATCCCCGTTTTTTTTATAAGCATTCACAATCGATTTCACCAATCGGTGCCGGACAATATCTCTTTGATCAAATTCAATTATTGATATTCCTTTAATCCCTTTAAGAATAGACAGAGCAATAAGCAGACCAGAATCCTCTTTCCTTGGTAAATCGATCTGTGTAGTATCCCCTGTTACTATAAACTTTGCATTTTTCCCCATCCGTGTGAGAAACATTTTCAACTGATTCCGGGTGGTATTCTGAGCTTCATCCAGGATCACAAATGCATTATCAAGGGTTCTTCCCCTCATATATGCCAGGGGAGCAATCTGAATGGTGCCATCTTCCACAAAGGATTTCAATCTCTTGTTAGGAATCATATCATTCAGGGCATCGTACAAAGGCTGCAGATAAGGATCCAGCTTTTCTTTGAAATCTCCCGGCAGAAATCCCAACCTTTCCCCTGCTTCAACTGCCGGTCGTGTCAGGATTATCTTTTTTACCTCCCTCATTTTTAGCGCCCTCACAGCAAGGGCAATAGCCGTATATGTTTTACCCGTACCAGCCGGACCTACCGCTAAAAGAAGATCATTTTTAAAACACTCATCCACTAAAACTTGCTGATTTATGCTCTGGGCTTTTACAGGTTTTCCATTTTCCCCGTATAATAATATTCCTTCCTCCGATTTGCCATTGAAGGGAACTCCTTTCCCCTGGCTTATAATGTCATCAATTTCATCTGTGGAAATGCTATTATAATTCACAATATGAGAAATAATCAGATTCATTTTCTCATGAAAGGCTGCAATTTGAACTTCATCTCCATTGACAATAATTTCCCCTCCCCTTGCAACAATTTTCAATTTTGGAAAATGTTCCTTAATCCGATTGAAACTTTGGTTATTTATTCCAAAAAAGTCAACAGGGTCAATTCCTTCTAAATATATGGTTTTTTCAATCATGAAATTAAAGAATATTCATTACTTTTAACCACTACAAAATAAGTGGTTTTTTTTCATTCCCGGCAAATAATTCGAAGATTATCCAAATGAAAATAAAATTCTGATATTTTCATTGTATAATTTTGAAAATTAGGGAAAAACAATAAAATTTCTACAATATTTCTCCAACTATGCCTGTAATTACCCTAACATCAGACTGGAACCAGAAGGATTTTTACCTGGCTGCAGTGAAAGGGCGACTTCTTACGCAAGCAGAAGATCTGAAAATCGTAGATATCAGCCACGAGATTAAAGCCTTTCATATTCCTTTATTGCGGTTAAATCTGACGGGCATTATTTTATCGGGGCAGATAATGGCATTTTCGGAATTATTTTTAATGAAAAGGAGGTTGAGATGGTTCAGCTGGAAAACCAGGAGGAAGCTGAAGGAATGACTTTTCCCGGATTAAAGACCTTCACTCATGCGGCAATAAAAATAATCCAGGGGGAGGACCTGAAAAAACTAGGGAAAAAAATTAAAAATTACAGGGAAAGTTACCCGCTAAGAGCCACGATTGAGGAAAATTCAATTACGGGGAGCGTAATTTATGTGGATTCATACGGGAATGTCATCACGAATATTACCCGCGAGATTTTTGAAAGGGTGGGTAAAAGTAAAAGCTTTGAAATATTCGTACAAAGTAAACACTATACTATTAATATGATCAGTAAAACTTACAGATCCGTTCCCCATGGTGAATTACTGGCTGTATTTAATTCCGTTAATTTACTGGAAATTGCTATCAATAAAGGGAATGCGAGCAGGTTGTTAAATCTGATTTACAACTCATCCATTCGAATAGAATTTATCAAATAATACACATATGGTTTCGGGCATGGAAGAAAAGTTGAAAGCGTTTGAAGAATTACTTACTATAATGGATGAGCTCAGAGCTAAATGTCCATGGGATAAAAAGCAAAGTCTGGAAAGTTTGCGAAATCTTACCATTGAGGAAACATACGAACTGGCAGATGCTATTTTAAACAATGATCTGGAGGAAATCAAGAAGGAATTGGGTGACCTTTTGCTTCATATTGTGTTTTATTCAAAAATAGGTTCAGAAAAAAACAGTTTCGATATTAAGGATGTTATTGAAGGAATAAACAAAAAACTTGTCTTTCGTCATCCCCATGTTTTTGGCGATGTGAAGGCGGATACGGCCAAACAGGTAATCGAAAACTGGGAAGAAATAAAAAGAAAGGAAGGTCACAGGTCAGTACTTGCAGGTGTGCCGGGTTCCTTACCTGCCATGATAAAAGCTAACCGTATCCAGGAAAAAGCAAGTGCAGTGGGTTTCGACTGGAATGAGAAAACTGAGATTTGGGAAAAGGTCAGGGAAGAAATAGATGAACTGGAAACCGAAATTGAAGCCCGGAATAAGGAAAAAACAGAGGCGGAATTTGGGGACGTCTTATTTTCAATTATCAACGCAGCCAGACTCCATGGAGTGGATCCTGAGACTGCTCTTGAAAAAACAAACCGAAAATTTATAAAACGATTCCTTTATATTGAAAAGGAGACTCTTCATAAAGGCAAGGAACTAAAGGAAATGAGTCTTCAGGAGATGGATGATATCTGGGAAGAAGCCAAGAACCGGGAGAAATAGCCGGGTTCCCGGATAAATGTCCGCCATTGCCGGCCGACCTTCTATTCCTTCTTTTTTGAATCTTCTGATTCCTTCACCTCATCCTGCGGTGCATCATCTTCTTTTTTCACATACTCCCCATCCACCATTCCTAATTCCTGTAAAAGATTATACCAGTTTAAAACCTTTTTAATATCAGATACATAAACACGATCCCTGTCGTAATCCGGTAATATTTCAGCAAAATAGCTTTTTAATTCGTCGGGTTTTGACTTATGACTTATCGTTTCTTTCCCATCTTCCTTTTTGAAAATAGAAACAAAAATATCACCCAGGGATACTTCATCAGTTTCGGTGAAAATCGCAATATCCTCGAGGGCACTTACCTTGTCATTACTGTAAGCAGGAAACCTTTTTTGGTCGCTAAGACCTTCAACGATAATTCCGTTTTTCGCCTGCGAAATAAATTTATATAATCCAGGTCTTCCTCCAATTGCTAATATGTCCTTCAGATCCATTTTTTTGATATTTGATTTTATAATTTTTTATCGGGGGAGACAAGCCATGGACTTGTCTGTTCTTCAAGTTTTATATTTTATTATCCATTTATGTTAATGACAAATGACAAGCTTTACACTCAACTACCGTACCACTATTTCCTTATTCCCAAATTCCCCCTCTTCTGTTTGCAATTCAGCAATTCAGCAATTCAGCAATTTAGCATATCAGCAACTTCTCTAATTCATCCCTCTTTCCCTCTTCACCGATTCGTATGCTTCATTCACTTTTCTGAACTTTTCATTAGCTGCCTTTTTCACATCTTCTCCAAGATAAGCAACTTTATCGGGATGATATTTTTTCGCCATGGTCCTGTAAGCCTTTTTGACTTCATCATCAGTAGCGTCCTTATTGATTTCCAGTATTTTGTAAGCTGCTTCTGTGGATTCGATAAACATAGCCATTATGGATTCCGAATCTTTCCCACTGATACCCATATTTGCAGCAATGGAATTTAGGATATTTATTTCCGATTGCGGAATAGCACCGTCGGCTTTAGCAATTCCATAAAGGAAATGCATCATCTGAAGTCTTGAAGAATAATCGAGACGGCTTTTTATTTGCCTTGAAACACCAATGACATCTATATCCTGCTTCAAAATATTTCTCAACAACTTTATGGCTTCTGATGCAGACTCTTTACCAAAACTTCGTATAAAATATTCCTTAACAAAATCCAATTCTGATTTAACTACTTTACCATCCGCCTTCATAATAGCAGCAACTAAAACCAGCATACTCACCATAAAATCGCCAGTGGTCGTTCTACCCGCACTTCTTGCAAAGCCTTCCCCTTTTTGTCCGTCTATCGCACTGCCCACTGCAAATCCTATGAGACCTCCTATCGGACCAAAAAATGCCCATCCCAAACCGCCTGCAATCCATTTTGAATACTTAGCCATTTATCTAAAGTTTTTGCAAAGAAACAAATTTATTGTGTAAATCAAGAACCTGAGGAATCAGCAGTTCTTTTTCATTATTCTTTATCTCAAAGTCGCATAATTTCAATTTTTCAGCTTCAGGAAACTGATTCTTCATGCGCTGTTCTACCACATCCCGCTCCACATTGTCCCGCTTCATTATTCTTTGTATTCTCAATTCCATAGCTGAGCTTACTAATATGGTATAATCAAAATCGCGGTAATATCCGGTTTCAAATAAAAGTGCCGCTTCTTCTATCACATAG
>CBDUPM010000240.1:0-5009 GCA_965369105.1 uncultured Bacteroidales bacterium
GGGTTCTGAAAACTATAGTGTCTGATCCGTAAAATGCTTTATAATTTGAATTTTCTTCAAATGTAGTACCGGAATTAAGGAATCTCAGGTTTTTAACAAGCACTATTTCAGATTCGTGTTCATTTATTTCTGAATTGAATTCAATAATGCTGAGTTCTTTGGGAAGAATAACATTGGAGACAGAACTGGGTGGACCGGGGTCTTCCAAAGGAATGAACTGCAGCATACCGAAATAATCTTCCAGGTATCCAAGGAGTCCGGTAATTCCGTCTCCCGGCTGGTAGGATGAAGTTATTATAGCTTCAGGATCACTTATTTCAAATCCACCACTTTCATCCTGAACGTATTTCTTGTTCTCCAGGAACACCTGGTGAGTAAGAATTACTTCAGAATTCAATTTGAATATTTTTTCAGGATCCAATTCGGAATTTCTAATAAATGAAATTGAACCGGATTCAGTATATTGATTGAGGATATTAATTTCTTTGGAAGCCTCAATACCTGTTCCATCAATAGTTCTGGCAGAAACCGTCACAATCCCGTTATTTTTAGCTGTTAAAAGCCCTGATGCATCTATTTCAGCTAAATAATTATCATCTGTAAACCAATCCACACCCGTTTCAGTTGCATCTGAAGGCATAATTCCTGCGATCATCTGCAAACTCCCGTCATCCGTTTCAATGCTGGTTTTATTCCCCTGTGAATAAATATTTACCGCACTGACGGGGATACGTTGTGACTGGTTGCTGGTGGATATTTCAATTGAATCGGAAAGCTCGCTTCCATCCTTTGTACTGACAATTATATGGCAGTTTCCATTCCCAAATGCGGTTACTTTCCCGGTTTCATCAACCACGGCAACCATGGGATCGGAACTGGACCAGCTAAGGTTTTTATTACTGGCATTATCAGGGATTAATTGAACAAAACATTGCAGGCTGCCTCCATCCAAATCAATTTCAGTAATTCCATTCTCCGCATATATTTGAATTTCCGTTATAATGATAAAAGGATTGAAAGTATGTTTGCCCAGATCTGAGAAATCGTTTTCCGGCCTGATGATCCATTCTGAGTCCTCTGTATTGCTCCCGGCAGAAATTGACCAGTCCGGATTCCCGTAATAAACATATTCTTTCCGGATGAGCGTATTATTATAAGTGGAATTGGGCGTATTGGCTACCTTCCATCCCCGCCCGGGATCTTTACCGGTTTCTCCGATAACATCCACAATGAGGGTGTCTTCTGACTCAATATAAACCAGGGCTAGGGCATCATCCCCGTTAAACTGAAGACTGCTGCCCAAAGTAATTACCTGGTCGGCATCATTTAAGCTAAAATAATCGGGGTTAACGCTTATATGCAATAAAACAAAGCTGGAAAGAGGAGCGATTTCAGCTCCGTTTGCAAAGGGTTCAAATTCCAGCCATTCTCCACCCTCTTTTGCAATGGCAATTCTGTATGAATCCAGAGAGATTGCCTGATTGTCCGGATTAAATATTTCAATTGCTTTATTGTTTTCGCTTCCCTCAATATATTCGGAAAAAAAGAGTCCGCCGGACTGCGAAATAACTTTAAAGCAAATGAAAAGGAAAATGAAAGTCGGGTATAACTTAATCATCAGATCACCTGAAAAAATAAAAAAGAGTTAAAAAAGGGGGTCGTATTTCAGACCCCCTTCTTAATTATAAAAACTTTTTAAAATCTATTTTTTAATAAATCTTATTGTATTTTCATTTGAACGTATTAAGTAAACTCCGGAATCGAGATCACTAAGATCAATTCTTATTTCATCCGAGTTCACCTGGATAGTTTTAACCACTCCTCCTAATACATTTAAGATCCTGAAAGATTCGGTATCCCTTAATCCTTTGACAATAATATAATTATCAGCAGGAATTGGATAAAGACTTATTTCAGCAACTTTTTCAGGAGTAATTCCGGTATTATCTACCGTAAATACTATGGTGTAGGTCATAGTAGTTCCATCCTGGGCAGTTACAACAATTGTTGCAGTCCTTGCTGTTTCGTCACCTGTTAAATCAGAAACATCTGTTACCTCAACCGTAGCCATATCATCTGATTTGGTGTAGGTAATTACAGGAATATCTGTAGTTCCAACTGGAAGAGTGACTGCGTAATCAGCAGTACCACCTGCAAAATCAGCTATTGCTGTTCCATTATAAGAAAGACTGCTCAGGTTTGCATCTGAAGAGTATGCCATCAGATCTCCTGCCATTCTCGGAGCAACTTTTGCTTCACTGAAATGCCAGATAGCTACTCCCTGGATATCAGCCATATTCGGAATTGTGCCTGATAAAACATCGAAAAATGCTGTTCTTAAAACGGTGGAGTTTTCTCCCACGCTAACAACATAGTTAGTATTATTGCCAAAAGTTGCACCGGCATCGGCAAATGTCACACCTTCTATTTTGACAAATTCAGATTCGTACATTTCAAAGTTAGTTTTGAATTCATCCACAGTAAGAACCTGGGGTTCAACAGTATTACCTGTGCTTGTAGCATCACCAGGATTAACAGTAGGATGCATTTGAAGTAATCCAAAGTAATCTTCAATGGTTCCTGTTAAACCTGTAACTCCGTCTCCGATATTATATACAGATGAAATTACTCCGGGAGAATCATCAATTTCTATGGCTCCGGTAGCATCTTCAAAATACTTTTTATTTCTGAATCCATCTTTTTGAGTAAGCACAACCTCACCTGAAACCATGTAAGTTCTGTCCATATCGGTCGCAGCTCTCAGTTCAGCTAAATTGGCAACTTCTACAACCGGATTAAATAAGATGGAATAGGTTTGAACGCTAACTCCGTCCTGAGCTGTTACTTCAACAGTTGTAGTTCTGGCAGCTTCATCACCTGTCAGATCAGTAGCATCTGTCAGTATGGCTGTTGCATTAGCATCACCCAGGGTATAATCAACAACAGGTACAGAAGCTACTCCGGGAGCGAGGTCAACTACATAACTGGTTTTTGCAGGATCAAATCCTTCAATGGTTTCACCATTAACCGTTAAATCGCTGAGGGTTGCATCCGTTCCTTCCGGTGCATATCCAAGGATTTTTGCATCATCAATTCTCCATCTTGTATAATTGTTATCTGCCGGATAATTATATACAAAAGCAACATAAGCGGTTTGTCCTTCCAGGGCAGGAATTGATATCGGTCCGATATCTGTCCAGGTATCTTGTTCAGGAAGGTCAAATGCTACTTCTACCCAGGTAGAGGTGCCTATATTTGCTGTATTACCATCATAATCTGTGGAATAGAACATTTTCATGTGGTGGGTATCATCATTAAGACCATACCTCCACGCAGTTTTAAATGCTGCCTGTGGATCTGTAACATTTGTTAGATCAATTTCCGGGGAGATCAACCAGTCTATTTCAATATCGACGGAATTATATCCATTTATCTCAATATATCCGTTAGAGAATCCCCATTCTCTTGCAGCACCCGATTCACTAAATTGAGTAAATGGGTCAATGCTCGTTTCGAAATCGGCAAAATACAGAACGCTGGGTGGAGTAGTTGGAGTTACCTCAACAGTTACCAGGTCAGCTTGTACATTAGGAACATCTTCATCATCTTCAGCAACCAGATAAACCGTATAGCTTACATCCATAGTAAGGCCGGTGATTGAAACAGTGGTTTCGTCCATGCCGGCAGCAAAATTTCCTGCAGCAACTGCCGCAGCACCTCCTGTACCCGTACCTGCTTTTACCTCAATCAATGTAGGTGCAGTGGTGGCAGTTTCTTCAACTACATAGTATACGGTAGAAGTTTCATCTAATTTTACTGCAATATCAAATACCGTTTCATCAACATTCATTACTTTGGGATAACCGGCTTCCCATACTGGGGGATCATTATCGGTAATCGTTACTTCGGTCAATGAAAAATCATCATAATAGACAGTTGCGCCAGAATAAGTTCTTACTTCAAGATAAAGATCTGTAGCGGTTGCAGGTGCAGTTATAGTAGCTGTATAAGTTTGCCATGAGGCAGCACCCGGGAAATAATCTGTTCTCAATTCAGCAGCATTATCATCTAAATTGGTTGTGCCCTCTTTCCAGTATGACCACAATCTGCAATCAGATCCGTCACCGGCTTCCACATAATAGCTGACCGAGATTTCATAGCTTTGACCTGCAGTAACCGGAATTGTCTGCCCCAAATCTTTAGTTCCTCCTACATGTTTGGCAGAAAAATCAGCTGATTGAAAAATAACCGCTTCCTTGGTAACACTTTCAACTTTTGTCCAAGAAGTGGGAGTGTTATCATCATCCCAATCATTGAATTGTGGGTTTAGAACCAGGTTTTGAGAGTTTATTACCATGCTGATGCCGATAAGGCACAGTAGTGTAAAGTACAATTTTTTCATAAAATATAAATTTTGGTTAAATTAAAAATTTCAGTTAAAAAATAAATGGGAGACTAATTTAAGTTTTCTTGGGATAAATGTTTATGTTATTCAATAACTTGTTAATATCTTTTTATAAATGTCAAAGTTGCATTTAAGCATTGGAAAAATGAATTTTTCCAGGTTAAATTTGGATTAAATCCGGATGATTTTGGTGAAACCCCGGTTTCTATCTACTGCAATCGTTTGCGTAATAGATAAAAGAAGAAACCCCTAATCCAGGTGCACTGCTTTTTCCCCGGCTGTAATCGCCAGATCAAGCCGATTTTCAGGAGGTGGAAGCGGACAGGTAGCAAAGGGACTGAAAGCGCAGGGTGGATTATAAGCTTTATTGAAATCAAGAATCAGTTCATTGTTTTCATCTGGTGCATCGGTATACATATATCTTCCGGCAGCATATGTTTCAATTGCGCTGGTTTTATCACCTAATATGATAAAAAAACCTTTGCCAGACTGAAATGGAAATAATTCATATTTTTTTCCTTTGTGCCTGAAAATTATTTTTCCGGGAACTTCATATGTTTCAGTTCCTCCAACCATTGTGGCTACTTCAATGGAATCCGGATCA
>CBDUPM010000241.1:0-4997 GCA_965369105.1 uncultured Bacteroidales bacterium
CCTTTTTTTCTTAGCATTACTCCATGAATCAGGCAATTCAGATTTTCATAAAATTCAGCATTAAGATTCAGGGCTGAATTTTCCCTTTTCATTTTAACAATATCCCCTACCTTCACGCCTTCCCTTAATTCGATATTTGGCAAAGTTTTGGTAATATTTCTTTGAGTATTGGATGAAAATTTTTCAAACAGGTCCAGATAATTCGTATTCAGTCTTAATTCAAAATTTTTCCTTGTAGTAATTTTATTTTTAACGCCCTGGAAATTATGCAAATGATTAAAATTGTATTCAATATGCCTGAATTCGGAAGGTATAGCCTGGTAAAATTCCAGGAATTTTTTTGCATCAGGATAGGTTGATGAATAAATCCCCAGCTGTTGCGAGTAAAAAGGCTGGTATATATACTTTAGCCCAAACTTTTTTCGCCAGGGGATTGCCATTACAGAAGTGTAGTCTCCCTCCACCAATCCACCCCAGTTCGTGGCAACAAGGTCAAGATACCAGGAAAGGCTGTAAATCAGTTTCTGACGGGAATTCATTATACATGCATCCCACTTTTTCCTGTCAATTTGCTCCTGCGAAAGATATCGGACCATCAGTTTTCTAATTTAGCTTTTAATTCATTTTGCATATCTAAATATACGGAATTCCATTCTTTCCATTCATAACTGCTTCCCAATGATTCATTGTGCCATACCGGGATAAAGCATCCTCCCCATATTTTTACCATGGAAATCAGTTCATTAATCCTGTTTATTGCTTCTTGCGGACTAAATTTTAAATAATCCTTTAATGTCCGGTCCATTACCACAAAGGGATGAATTCTGAGATCTGTTTGCTTTTCATTTTCAAGGTCATAGAAGAGAAAGGAGTTTGCTGTACCTGCCCGGAAACCTGTAATTTCTGAATACCCCATGGAGAAATCCTCTTTTATTCCTTCCCGTATAAGACCCTGATAGGTTTTCGGAAACTCTAATATCAGGAAATGCTGTCTGCTGGAAAAAATATTCTTTTGACTGATTTCTTTGAGAATTCCCAGTTCCTTCTTCAATTCCCCTTCATTATAATTGGAATATCCTGATGGATGCAAGCCAACTTCAGATTTTTCAGCAAGATACTTAATCAGCCTTCTCCATTTTTTATTATTCGGAGAAAAGCGGTTATCATAGCTTCCTTTGCAACCCATCAAAAGAAAAACCCTGAGCTTATCCGGATTCTTCAGAATCAGGTCATAACTATCATATGGATCTTTTTTCCTGCTAAAAGTTACCTGGATTCTTTCTTTAAATAATTCAAAATTCCCGGTCAGTAAAAATTTAATTAAACCAGCCGTCCATCTGAAAAAAGTTTTGTTTTTGTGAGCCCAGGGATTATCAATATCGACCGTATTCAGGTATTCAGGTCCAGGCCTGGTAAAGTTCAGGGAGGGATAAACTTTTCCGACTTCTTTCTGAAAAATTGAAATCCAAATATTAACAATGGGTTTATCTATAAAATTCTCTTTTACTGCGAGACTGTTTTTTGCCTGGTATCGATTATGCCTGTCCTTTGAAGATTCCTGGTATTCTTCATAACGGGAAATCATATAAAATACGGCTGAAAAAATATCAAATCCCAGGTCAGAATCTTTTGCCGGGAATAATACAGGATAATCCCGGTAGTTTTGAATACCGGGATAAAAATTGTTCTCAACCGGTCCTGTTTCAAGAAATCCGGAAGGGGAAATATGGAAGCAGCCTTTTACACTCTGATTGGAATAATTAATTACCGCTTCACGGGATTTCAATGCTTCCTCATCAGTTGTGAGGTTAACATGGATGCCGCATATTTCAGAAAAAATGAAATTTGCCACATAAGAAAGGCGGGGACTAATATGTTCGGAATAGATTATCAAATCAGGTATTTAATTTTAATACAGTTATCCCGGCTCCTCCCCTTTCAACATGTTCATCCTTATACCATTCAACAACGTCCATGGCAGATAATTGTTGCCTGATCAGCTCTCTCAATATACCATTGCCTTTTCCATGAAGAATCCTGAGGTCGTGAACCTGGACCATTATAGCCTCATCGATAAATTCGGCTATGATAGCAAGGGCTTCATCTGCCCGTTTTCCCCTGATATCTATATCCGGTCTGAAGTTTATTCTTCTCTTACCTACATCCCAATCTCCCAGCCTTACTTTACTGGCCTTTGCACTTTTTACGTGGGCTCCGGGTGCAAGTTTTTCCAATTGCTCCGACTTAATCCGGGTTTTTATATGTCCAAATGCCACCGTTGAGTATTTCCCATTGATTTCAATTACTTCTCCGGTTACATCCTGTCCGGTAATTTTCACGGAATCACCTGTTCTTATGATACTGTCTTTTGGTTGAGACTTTTCTTTTTTGCTTTGAAGCGGAGGTTTTCTTTTCTGGATCTGCTGATTTCTGAACTTTAATTCTTTAATCTTATTTTTCAGATCCTCTGCCTCGCTTTTCCTCTTATCTTCCTGGTCTTTAAATGTATCCAGTCCCTCTTTAAATGTTTCCAGGCTTTTTCGTAAACTCTTTGTTTTTTCCTTTTCAGCCTCTGCTTCCTTTATTTCCCTGATGGTATTTTCAATTTTCTTGTTAGCTCCCGAGAGTAGAGATTCTGCCTGTTCTTTTGCCTCCTTTAATATCTTTTTCCTGAGTTTTTCTGTATCCGATAATTCGGAATCATAGCGTTCCACTAATTCTGATAATTTCTTTTCTGAAACCCGGATACGGTTTCGCTTATTTTCCCAGTATTTCTTATCCCTGATAAGGTCTTTCAATGCTTTATCAAAATCAACCTGCTCTTTGCCTATTTTCTCTTCAGCCGATTTTAAAATACTTTCAGACAAACCTATTTTCCGTGCAATTTCAAAGGCAAATGAAGAACCGGGTCGTCCGATTGCCAATTTGAATAATGGCTTCATCTGACCGGTATCATAGAGCATGGCCCCATTAATTAAACCTTCCCTGGAACTGGCAAAATGTTTCAGATTGGTATAATGTGTGGTTATTAAGCCAAAAGCACCCGAAGAATTCAGATTTTCAAGTACCGATTCTGCAATGGCAGCCCCCAGCATTGGTTCAGTTCCGCTCCCGAATTCATCAATCAGGATCATAGACATCTCACTTGCATTCCGTGTAAAATACTTCATATTCATCAAATGGGAACTGTAAGTACTCAGATCGTCCTCAATGGATTGTTCATCTCCCATATCCAAAAAGATATCATCAAAAATTCCGAAATTGGAAGATTCAGCAACCGGAACCAGAAATCCACATTGAACCATGTACTGGAGAATTCCCAATGTCTGAAGGCATACGGATTTCCCTCCGGCATTCGGACCTGAAATCAGTAAAATCCTGTTTAATTTGTCCAGTTTAATATCCAATGGAACCACTTCCTTTTCTTTTCCGGCTTCCCGAAAAGATAAAAGAAGCAAAGGATGAACAGCCTGAACCCAATCAACCTCCGGTCCATCTGTAATTTTTGGATGTACTGCATGGATACTCTGTGCAAAACGGGCCCGGGCCCTAACGGAATCAATTCGTGCAAGAAAAGAATGAGAATTATTTAAATCCTCCCCATAAGGCCTTAAAAAACCCGTAACTTCAGTAAGTATCCTGATAATTTCTCTTTTTTCTTTTAATTCAAGTTCACGAATTTCGTTATTGGCCTCTAAAATTTCGGTCGGTTCAATATAGGCCGTTTTTCCCGTGGCCGATTCATCATGAATATATCCGCCAATCATTCTTTTATTACTGATGGAAACAGGAATAACGGTTCTTCCGTTTCTTACTGCTAAACCGGAATCCTCATCCACCCATCCATCTTTCTTTGCTTTTTCCAGAATGCGATTGAGTTTTTTTGAAATATTCGTTTCTTTCAGGTGTTTTTCACGACGTATTTGCTGAAGTTCTTTTGAGGCATTGTCCTTTATCCTGCCATGCTTGTTTACAAGGGAATTTATTTTGTCAATAAGTAAAGGAAAAACTTTTATATCAAAAGCCATTAATTTCAGTGCCGGGAAGTGGTCATCTTCGTCTTTTGCCAAAAAATTAAGTATAGACCTGATTGAATCCAAAACTTTCTTTATGCTGAAAAGTTCTTCCTCTTCTAAAAATCTGCCTTCAACCTGCAATTTCCTGAGGAATTCTGAAATGTCAATAAAATTCTCAACCGGAAACTCTTTTTCAGATTCGATAATGGTTTTAAACTCATTAACTTCTTTGAGCCGAAGCCGGATAATTTCAGGGTCGCTGCTGAATTTCAAATTCTTAATTTCCCGACGGCCGGGATCGTACAGGCAATATTTATAAGCCTGTTCCCGGATTTGCGCAATTCCTGTTTTCTCCTCAAAGTTTTCTGGATAAATCACCCTTATACAAGTTTTTTCCAAAGATAATATTTAAGTGGGAAATAGAGGAGACTTGATGGAAAGCTGATAATTATTATCCCCGGATGATAGTTTGTTTGAATCGACCCGGAAGGAAAATAAAAATCAGATGCCATAATTTGCGACCTCAGGATGGAGTGAAACCCGTTATTATCTATAAACTCTACAGAAAAGAGGATAGCTATTCTTTATATGTCGTGAAAAGCGAGACAGCTATGCGGTAAATGAACAGAATGAAACCTTTACAGGATAAAAAATGCCTGATATTTAACAGATCAGGATAAGCCAAGAAATCATGAAAAAAGCTAAGAAAACAGAACCATGTTTGCATTTGCATCGTACAAGAAAACCTAATGAGTCTATCAGTAAGGCAATTTTGTTTATTTTTTACAACTTTTTGTTGTATATTTACAACAGTTTTATTATCTTGCTTTCCATAGAATGAAAAGTCGGAAAACATATAACCGGATTGATGTTCTTCGCAAAGACCTGGGTTTATCCCGAAAGGAACTGGCAGAAAGAATTGGGGTAAATTACCAGACTATCGGGTATCTTGAAAGAGAAGAATACAATCCCAGTCTGGAT
>CBDUPM010000242.1:0-4994 GCA_965369105.1 uncultured Bacteroidales bacterium
CGATGAATGGCTTTCAACAGGCTGCAGCTTTGATTCCTTTGCTAAGATATGATGATCGCTATGCCAATGCACTTGGGAAATGGATTCTTAATCTGTCGAATGCTTCCCGCTTGTTCTATTCAGATTATCTGCCGGTTGCAAATCAGGATGGATTTACATGGACAAATCAGAATGATCCTGATGCAGTTATTGCCTATGAAGCACTGAAGGAAACCCTGGATGGGAAAGCTCCTTTTGCAACAGGAGATGCCATAAGAGGTGGCTGGGCAGCAACTAATCTTGCCTTATATGGTTCCTCTCATGTGGGTATGCTCGGAAGTTTGATCCGTAAAACAAATGTTGAAGGAATTCTTCAGACAGATCTGCTGAAAACAGACTTCTACGGAGATGATGCCTTTTCGAGTTATTTGTATTATAATCCATATAACATCAGTAAGGAAGTGATAATTGAGCTGGGAAGTGAATTTTATGATATCTACGAAAGTACAAACAACCTTTTTGAAGCCTATTCCCAAACATCTCAATATTTACTTGAAATTCAGCCCGGAAAGTCAAAAATCATAGTGCTCGTACCTGCCGGAACCCCAAATTCTGAAAGCTTCAATCAACGTTTGGCAGGAAGTATAATTATCGATTATCAAAATGGAAAGCCTGTGGATAATTTCCCCCCTCGCATTAAATCACTTGCCTCAGCAGATTCAGTAGTAATTGCTTCCGCAGAAGTGGAAATATTTTGTACCGCTTCAGATAAAGAAGAAGGGCAACTGCTTTACCGATGGCCGGATAAAGGGGAGGATTGGACCATAAATGACAAAATTAACTGGACAGCACCAGAAAATCCGGGCTATTATTATATTGCTTGTTTTGTTAAGGATGCAGGGGGACTGGTAGATTCCATGAAAATGAAAATCCGGGTTGTCGATCGGATAATTTCACCGCCGGTTATTTATGAATTATATGCAGAACAAAGAAAACTACATCCCGGAACATCTACCCTATTAAGTATTGAGGCTACAGATATTAATAATGAAGCTCTCAATTATAAGTGGAAAGTCAGCGGGGGAACCATAGTTGGCAGCGGAGACATGGTTAACTGGATATCTCCTGCTGTGGAAGGGGACTATAGTATAAAATGCACAGTGATAAATACCGATCAGCTTGAATCTTCTGACTCCCTTAGTGTTATGGTTAGAGACAGCAACTATTTTCAAAATGGAAATCTGGTTGCAGGCTTATCCCTTAACGGAAATGCTGATGATTTTAGTGCTTACCTTAATCACGGGACTCCCTTTAATATTAGCTGGGTAAAGAATCGATTTGATAAAGAAGGATTTGCTGCAGGTCTTAACGGGACTTCATCAAAGATTACTGTATCAAACGATCCCAGCCTGAATTTTGTGGATGGACTCACAGTAATTGGTTGGTTTATGACAAATGAAAGCAATCCCGGGGAACAATTTTTAATTTCGCATGGAAGCTGGCAAAATCGATGGAAAATATCTGTAAATAATGACTTTTTTCGTTTTACGCTGAACGGTGCTGCCGGGATAATTGATTTGGATTCAGAAAATGAGATTGAGCCGGGAAGCTGGTATCACCTGGCAGCTGTTTATAATGGCCGGGACCTTGAATTATACCTGAACGGTGGTTTAAACAGTTTTAAAGCCTTTACAGGGAATATAAACTCCAGCTCATATGATTTAACTATCGGTCAGATGTTGCCGGATAATGCCAACTATAATTTTAAAGGAAGCATCGATGATCTGAGAATTTACAATTATGGGATCAGGCAAGGATTGGTCAGGGAAATATATACAAATCAGTTAAATCAAATTGATGAAAAAATAATGCCCGGGTTTTTTACTATCTTTCCAAATCCTGCCGGGGGTGAGTTTGCATTACGCTTCTCAGCAACGAAAGTTAATATTGATAGGATTTGGATTATAAACTCAGCAGGTAAAATCGTTTGGAACAGGAGTGATCTTTCACTTTCAGAGAATGGAACAATGATTATGAATACCGGTAATTTCAGATCAGGGCTATATCTTATATGTGTTTTGGAGCAGACTATACTCCATACCCAAAAGCTGGTGATTCACTAAATTTGACTAATTCCCATTATTAGGACTCACACCTCTATCAAAGCGAATATCAGGAGCAGACTGAAATTAGGGAGCTATTTGTATTCTCATTGTCCTGAAAAGATTGAGGAGAATATTTTTATTTCTATGTTAAAGACAGGTCAGATCATATCGGTGCTTTTATTATTGCTATCGCAATCACTTTTAGCGGATTCGGTAAGCAAATGGTTACCTCTGAACCTTAGTAATGAAGAAGGTCTTTCCAATTCTGCCATTACATGTGTTTTCCAGGATTCAGAAGGCCTGATGTGGTTTGGGTCATGGGATGGCTTAAACAGGTATGATGGTTCAGAAATAAAAGTTTTCAAACCCAACATTTTTGAAAGTAAATCTATCAGCAGTAATATAATAAGAAATATTATTGAAGATAAGGATCACAATATGTGGGTGTTAACAAATAAGGGAATCAACAGGTATTTATCAAAAACCATGAACTTTCAGTCCTACTTTGCAGGGAAGGAATATATACCCGTCCGGGAACAAAACATAATGGCAAGTATCGGACCAGACTCTGGTCTTTACATTTCTTTATTTGGTTTTGGTATTTACAATTACGATCAGGAGATAGACGATTTTCACCAAACAGTTTTACCTGAAATCTCTGTTGAAACACAAAAAAATATCATTGGTGTATCAGGAGGAAAAGGAGATAAATTGTTTCTTATCAGTCGGAATGGTAGATTGTTTGCTTTTGACAAAAAAAAGGAATTTAATAAATTATATGAAAAGGACCTGGCTGAGTATGCAGGAATCAATATCGAGAAACACTGGTTTATACAAGGAAAAGATAAGGCTTTCCTGGCTATCGCTATTGAAGCGGGAGGTTTGTTTGTTCTAAATCTGGAAAGTCTGGAAATAAGCAGAATTGGAGAGAATGATGAATCCTTGACAGTAACAACCATAAACTCTTCTCCGGAGAACAACGAATTCTGGTTAGGTAGTGATGATGGGTCGGTGTATAAGCTAATGTTGAGGGATGAACCTGAATTAGCAAGGATGGACCAATTTATGACTGATCTTTCCGCCCTAAAAGTAAAAATCTGGACCATACAACAAACCGGACCAGACTTATTATGGATTGGAACCGATGGGAATGGAATCTATCGATATATTATTCATGGAAAGCCTTTTTTTAATATCAGAAGGGGAAGCTATGAGTCCGGTTCCCTTGGCCATAATATTGTCCGCTCGGTTTTAAAGGACAAAGACGATAATTTATGGGTGGGAACCCGCGGAGACGGAGTAAATCGCATTTCATCACAGAATGGAGAAAGATTTTCTTTTACGATAGATAACGGACTTTCCAATAATGCGGTGCTATCGCTCAAACAGGATGAGCAGGAGAATATATGGATTGGAGTGGACGGAGAAGGTATAGATATGTTTGAATATTCCAGTGGAAAATTTTTCCATTTCCCAGAGGATTTTGTAAACGGAAATGACAGGGAATTCGGATATGTTTATTCAATTTGCATAGATGTATTTGGGGAAATATGGCTTGGCACCAGCGGTTTTGGAGTTGTGAATATAAAAGTGGTCAAAAATGAACAGGGAAGATATTTTCTGGAGAAATATAATCAGTTGAGCTATCAGTCTGATGGGATGGGAATAAAAAGCAACATTGTGTATTCAATTATTGAGGAGCGTCCAAATATTCTCTGGCTTGGAACCAGAGGGGGTGGATTGCACAGGTTGAATACACTCAATAATTCCTTTGAGTATTATGGTATTTCAGAAAATGGTGAGGACGGATTGATTGATGATGATGTTTTATCCTTGTACTTTAGTCCCGAAAAGAAAATGTGGATAGGAACCAGTGGAGGACTTAGTCAGATTAATCTTTCTTACCGACCTTATAAATTCATTCATTACACGGAAGGAAATGGGATGCCCAATAATACGGTTCATGGCATTATGCGGGATTCTGAGAAGGATATTTGGATTAGTACCAATCAGGGATTAAGCAAACTGGATGTGGAAAATGGGATATTCCAAAACTATAATAAGGCGGACGGATTAATCAATTCGGAATATACTGATGGTGCTTTTTTTAACGATACGATGTCAAATATTTTATACTTTGGTGGTACCCAGGGACTGGATTGGTTCAATCCAACTGAAATAAGACCTTCCAATAATTTCCCTCCCATTTTTTTTGGTCAGTTTCGCCTGAGTAATAATTTGATCATTCCGGGAGATTCTACAGGAATATTAAGTCAGGCTTTGAATAATACAAAAGAGATTCACCTGAAGTATAATCAAAACTTTTTCAGTGTAAGTTTTACAACTCTTAATTATTATAACTCAAACAAGTGCCAGTTTGCCTATTACCTGGAGGAATTTGATTATGGCTGGAACTATGTAGGAGCCCAGCGTACTGCCAGCTTTACCAATGTTCCTCCGGGAAAATATAGCCTTAATATAAAAGCCAGTAATGAAGATGGGATTTATGGAGAGGAGATGCGTCAGATTCAGATTCAGATTCATCCTCCATTCTGGAATACAATCTTTGCCTATTTTGTTTATTTGATACTTCTTAGCCTGATTTTGTGGCTTATTATAAACTTTTATAAACAACGTGCCATCGAAAAAAGGGCAGTTGAACTGGAAAAACTGGAAAGATTGAAAGCGGATGAAATTAATCGTTATAAACTTCAGTTTTTTACCAATATTGCCCATGAATTCAGAACCCCTTTAACCCTTATCCTTGCTCCGGCAGCAATTTTGGAGGAAAAGCTGGATGCAAAAAAGAAATTGGGTAAATATGCAAGATCCGTTTATCAAAATGCCAACAGACTGCAAAAGTTAATCAGTGAACTTATTGAATTCAGGAAGGTGGAAACTAAAAATATG
>CBDUPM010000243.1:0-4989 GCA_965369105.1 uncultured Bacteroidales bacterium
ATATGATGCTTATTGACTAAATTTGCATTCAAATGAACCTGATACTAGATTTTGGCAATACAATTACGAAAGTAGCGGTCTTTTCCCGGCAGGAAATTGTCTTCTTTGAAAAAACCAGGAATGTAGATATTTCCTATATATCAGCCCTGTTTTTAAATTATCCTGAAATAAAAGCCTGTATTATTTCATCGGTTGCTGACCATTCCAGGGAATTAATGGATTATTTAAAAAATAAAATTGATTATTGTATTGAACTTGATTCCAACACCCCTATTCCTGTAAAAAATAAATATAAAACTCCCCAAAGCCTGGGCTATGATCGTATTGCCGGCATTGTTGGAGCCAACACAATTTACCCTGATGAAAATATTCTCGTAATTGATGCAGGAAGTGCCATTACCTTTGATTTTTTGAATAATAAAAATGAATTTCTTGGGGGAAATATCTCCCCCGGGGCAAATATGAGGGCCAAAGCTTTAAATAAATTTACCTCAAGATTACCATTGATTAATCCTGAAACAGATTTTGAATTATTAGGAGACACAACTGAAACTGCAATAAACTCAGGGATAATGAATGGAATCCTGTTTGAAATTGAAGCTTACATTAATCAATTAAAAAATATTTATCCGGGATTAAAAGTTTTTTTAACCGGAGGCGATAATAATCTCTTTGATAAAAAATTAAAAAACTACATCTTTGTGGATTCAAATTTGAATCTTAAAGGATTAAACAGAATATTAGACTATAATGCCAGTTCATAAAATAAAAATAGTAGTTCTCTTAAGCTTGATTTCAACCGGCTTATTTGGACAAATCAATACCTATTCCCCATATTCCCGCTTTGGGCTTGGTGAACTGGCAAAACCAGGAAACGGACAAAATATTTCCATGGGATCCACAGGAGCGGCTTACAGGTCAGCTAATGCCATCAATAACCTCAACCCTGCTTCATACACGGCACTGGACACCCTTTCATTTTTATTTGATTTTGGTATGACCGCGAGTAATACCATTTATCAGTCTGATAGCCTGACTACAAGTCTGAAGAATATGAATATCCATCATATATCTTTGGCTTTTCCAATTACAAAATGGTGGAAAGCTTCTGTTGGGATCAATCCTTACAGCGCCGTGGGTTATTCCATAATGGATGACAGTGAGGAGGACGTCAATATTGGCCAGATAAAGAAAAACTTTGAAGGTAACGGTGGCTTAAACCAATTCTATATGGGTAGCTCTGTTATGTTATTGAATAAATTCTCTGTGGGATTTAACTATGCCTATTTATTTGGATACCTTAATAATATCCAGGCGGTGGAATTTCCCGGTAACTCCGATTTTGGAAGACCGGTAGTTGACAATCGCATTACCATTAAAGGTGCGGTGTATACACTTGGGTTCCAATATCATGATCTATTTCAAGATAAATACACTCTTACTCTGGGAGCTACTTATAATAATAAAACTGATTTAAAAGCCGATAAATCTGTGCTTATTCAAAATTATTTCCCCGGCAGTTCAAATGAATTTCGGGATGATTCTGTTATCAGGGTAATTAGTCCCAGTTACGAAATCACTTCAACGGATACAGCCGGATTCGTTGGCTTCCCGCAATCATATTCACTGGGAATCGCCCTGGGAATCAAAGATAAACTAATGCTTATGGGGGATTACAAGACCCAAAAGTGGTCTGATGTAAAAATTTTTGGCAAAAGTGATTCATTGACAAATTCGGGTTCTTTTAATTTTGGAATGGAGTATATCCCAAATTATGAGGCTCTTAGAGGATATTTCAATAGGGTGCATTACAGGCTTGGAGGTTATTATTCAAACACTTATATTAGTATACTGGGAAATCAGCTTCAAGATTATGGCATAACTTTTGGAGTAGGTTTACCGTTCAGAGGAACAAAAACCACTTTTAACCTGGGAATGGTTCTAGGTCAAAGAGGAACTATAGAAAATAATCTAATCAAAGAGAACTATGGAATCATTAATGTTAGTTTAACTTTACATGATTTCTGGTTTATTAAAAGAAAATTTGATTAAAACATTCAGAACCATGAAAACAAAAGGAATGAAATCTTTAGTGATTGTGATGATTGGAATAATGTCAATGACATTTAGTTCTTATTCACAAGGTGACGGAAGCGACTGGCAAAACAATGAAACATGCCTGAAAAATCTTTCACTTTACTATGAATTTTTCAAGCATAAAAATTATAAGGATGCCATAGCGCCCTGGAGAATCGTATTCACTGAATGCCCTGATTCAAAAGAAAGCCTGTATGCCAATGGTGTAAAAATGTACCGTTATTTTGCTGAAAAGGAAAAAGATCCTGCCACAAAAGCAGGTCTTGTTGATACCATAATGATGATTTACGATCAGAGAATTGAATATTTTCCAAAGAATAAAGGAGATATTTTATGCAGAAAAGGTATTGATCTGCTGCTGCTTAGAAGACTCGACGGGGAAGAATTTATACAACAGGGTTACAATATTCTTTCAGAAGGTATTTCTATTGAAAAAGATGAATCCAATCCGGCATATCTAACTACACAAATCACTGCAGGAATCTCCCTTTTTCTAAACGGAAGTCTGAGCGGAGAAACCTTGATTAATGACTATATAACCGCCTCAGAAATTATCGATTCCCGATTAGCCAAAAGGCCTTCTGCAAAATTAAAAAAGGCCCAGGAAGCCATTAATGAAAATATACAGGAAAGCAGGGTAATGACCTGTGAATCCATTGTGGAAATATTTGGTCCTAAATTTGAAGAAAATAAGGATAATGAAAACTGGTTAAACCTGGTCTCCGGTTTTTTGAATGACGCAGGATCCTGTGAAAAAGATCCCTTTTATGCCCAGGTTGCGGAACGCAGATATAAATTGAACCCTACTGCATCTGCCGCGTTCGATCTTGGTTTATTGTTCCAGAGCAAATCGGAATATCAAAAAGCGAAAACATATATGCTTCAGGCGATAGAAACTGCAGAAAATAATGATAACAAAGCAGATTATTATTACAGACTTGCGTTTCTGAGCCAGGAATACCTGAACTCACCAATAGATGCAGCAAAATATGGCTATGAAGCCATCAGTTTAAAACCCAATTGGGGTGATCCGTATCTTTTGGTAGGGATGGCTTATGTAAATGGTAATTCCTCACTTGGAGAAGAATTTGAAAGAAGAACAGCATACTGGGTGGCAGTTGATATGTTCCAGAAAGCAAAAGCAGTTGATCCCTCCGTCGGAGAAAAAGCCAGTTCATTAATTAATAGTTACCAGGACTATTTTCCTACAAAAGAAGACCTGTTCTTCCGGAGTATACCTGAGAATTCATCCTATAAGGTTGAGGGATGGATTCAAAGGACCACATCGGCAAGGCCGAAAAACTAATAATGAGAAGATCATATCAACACATATGGAAATTATTTAAAAGACTCCTGGTTCTTCCGGGAGTTTTTTTTCTTGTATTTTCATGTGAAAATGATATTCAAAAAATCCAATCCCTGTCAGAAATTGAAATGCCTGAGGTAGCCGGTGAGAATATTGAGATCATTTATACCGAGTCCTCTGTTCTGAAATTAAAACTTAAAGCTGACATCATAAAGCAATTTGTAAGTGTGGACAGACCTTATATTGAATTCCCGGTGGGGGGTTATGTAGAATTCTATGATGACTCTTTAAAGACAGAGACCATTCTGAAAGCAAATCATGCCTTTTATTTTACCGAAGAAAAATTCTGGGAAGCAAAAGGGAACGTGATTGTGAATAATCTTGCCGAATCCAGAAAACTGAATACGGAAGAGCTTTTTTGGGACGAGATTAAACAGATTATCTATTCCAATTCATATACAAAGGTTGAAACTGCCGATGAAGTATCTTATGGAGAAAGAGGATTTGAAGCAGATGAACGATTTAATAAGTGGAGGTTAAAAGGCTATACCGGAACCATCAATTACGTAGAAGAAAAAAAGGAGGCTGGGAAGAAAAATGAAGAATAGAATCATGGAGTATACATGGTTAGTAATTGCCCTGGTTTCTCTTTTCATCGGAATTTATGAAACAATATCTGGCAGATTTAATGATAATTACCGATTTTATATTTTCTTTACTATTTCATTTTTATTGTATATTTTCAGAAGAAATCAAAGAAACTCTCAAAAGAAAACTGGTGATCAGAAACCTGCAAATTAATTTAGAAATGAATCACAAGTAATGTCACCAATTATTACCATTATTATATGCCTGGTTTTTTCTGCTTTTTTTTCCGGGATGGAAATCGCGTTTATTTCATCCAACCGGTTAAAGATAGAGCTGGATAAAAAACGAGGTGATTTCTCATCAAAACTCATAAGTGTATTTATTAAAAATCCCGGACATTTTATTGCCACCATGCTGGTGGGTAATAATATTGCCCTGGTTGTATATGGGATCCTGGTAGCCCGGCTGATGGAACCCTTTCTTATCCAGTATCTGCATATCCAAAATGAAGCTGCAATTCTGGCCATACAAACCATTGCCGGTACCCTGGTAATTCTTTTTACAGCAGAATTTCTCCCAAAAACCGTTTTCAGAAGTCGGCCGAACAGCGCTCTCAGCCTCTTTGCCATTCCGACTTTTATTTTTTACATAATCTTATACCCCATTACCATTATAGCTATTGGTTTTACAAACTTTATCATGAAGTACATCCTGAGGATGAAGGTGAAGGTAAAGAGGGAAACGAACAAGGCTGTTTTTGGAAAAGTTGATCTGGACCACCTGGTTACTGAAAGTAATTCAGACATTGAACGAAGTATGGAAGATAAGCCTGAAAAGAAAATTTTTCAGAATGCCCTGGAGTTTTCAAGTCTGAAAGTAAGGGATTGCATGGTACCCAGAACGGAAATTCAAGCCCTTGAAGTTAAGTGCCGGACGAATGAACTAAAACAACTCTGTGTAGAAACCGGATTTTCCAAAATATTGATATACGACGGATC
>CBDUPM010000244.1:0-4984 GCA_965369105.1 uncultured Bacteroidales bacterium
AGTCGCTGATCATTGAATCAGCTTTCTTTGTACTGGCAAAAAAACCAATATTATTTTCCCAAACACCAATATCACTTTTTAGCTGCTGAAGCTTATTCATAAGCTTTTCCCGTTCAAACCGGAGTTTGACATCCGAACGGGGTTTCTGCTGAATGGATTCGACCCTGGTCCGGAATTTCAACATATTCTTTTTATGATCATCCATGTTAAGATCATCAAACTTAGAATCCAGTGCATCACGGTATTTTTGAGAAATCTCATCCTTTTTGTTCAATGGTACAAAACCGATGTCAGCCCATTTTTTCTGGAAATCATTCAAAACCCGGATGTTTTCCTTTTGATCCTCCCCAGGTTTAAAGTCAAGAATTTCTTTAATTATTTTTTCCTTTAAAACCAGGTTCTCCTGGTAGGTGGTATCAATATTTGCAAAGAATTTAGCACGGTTATTAAAAAAATGATCGCAGGCTGCGCGAAATCTTTTCCAGACTTCATCCGATTGTTTCCTTGGCACCGGCCCGATTGTTTTCCATTTTTTCTGAAGTCCGATTAACTCGTCAGAAGTTTTTTTCCAGTCTGTGCTGTCTTTAAGGCTTTCAGCCTTTTCACACAGGCTAATTTTCGCCTGAAGGTTTTCGTTCTGATCATCGAGATGCTGAGCATAATAAGCCCTTTTTCGTTCAAAGAATTTATCACATGCCGCGCGAAACCGGGCATAAATCCTGTTATTGTCTTTTTTGGGAGCAAATCCAATTGTTTTCCAGACTTTTTGTAATTCCAGAATTTCCCTGGTTTTGTTAACCCAGGTTCCATGGTCCTTCAATTCGAGAGTTAAAAGCTCTTCCGCTTTTTCACATAACAAAGTTTTTGATTCCAGGTTTTTCCTTTGTTGGTCTTTCAGGTCAGTATAATACTGCTGATGCTTTTTATTAATCTTTGATGTTGCCTCTTTGAACCTTTCCCAGATTTCCGTTCTTTGTTCTTTGGCAACGGGACCGATCTCCCTCCATTGCTCATGGTACTTTTGTAATGTTTTAAATGCCTGTACAAGATTAGTTTCCAATAATAAAGCCTCAGCCTTTTCGCATAATTCTATTTTTAATTCCAGGTTCTTACGTAAGTCCAGATCTCTTAACTCCTTGTTTATCTTGATGAAATCATAAAACTTTTCAACATGATAATGATAGTTTTCCCACATGGATTTCAGGTCCTTTTGAGGAACCACGCCTATATCATGCCATCTTCTTTGTAAATCCCGAAAATCCTGGAATGTTTTATTGATTGATTCATCATTATGGATAAGGGCTTCAATTTCTTTAATTATTTCATACTTTTTTTCAAGATTTTCAGCCTTTTCTTTTTCTTCCACTTTCAGAAACTCCTGCTTGCGATCTCTGTATTTTTTCAACAGATCCCGCATCTCTGCTTCATCCTCATCAAAACCCGGAGAGAAGTCAGATTCCAGCCCTCCATCTGCCAGAAACTCATCCTTTTTTTTCCTTATTTCTGCTTTATGGTTAACAAAGAATGCTGATTTAATGGCTTCCACTTCCTGCGAAATATCTCCTTTACCGGTGGCGGATATCAATTCATCCAGGATTTTTATAAGGTCTTTTTTGCTAAGCAGGCTATACTTTATTTCTTCTTTTTCTTCTTTTACTTCTTTTACTTCTTTTTCTTCTCTGGCAGCAGGTCGCCCGGATACATCCTCTGCTTCAGCTTTTTCATCTATATTTTCAACTACTTTTCTTTCAGATACTTTCTCTTCTTTATTTTCCACGGTTTTTGAATCAGCAGCATCTCCTTCGGTAGTTTCCAAAGCAGTATCACTGTCTCCGGAATTCACAGAATCCTTTTCCAGGGAGGGATTAGTATCTTCCTTTTCATTAGTTTCAACAGGAGTATCACTCGCTCCGGAACTCACAGAATCCTTTTCCCGGGAGGGAACAGTATCTTCCTTTTCAGGATTACTTTTTTCATCCTTTGAGGTATCTGCATCCGGAACACCTGATTCAGAGGGTGTCAGAACTTTGGCTTCCCCTGATTCGGGGATGTTTTCAGCCTTTTCTTTTTCCTGATTTTTCGTTTCAGGATTTACGCCGCTATTCTCTTCTTTATTTTCAGCTTTCCCACTGAATTGTTCATTTTGAACAGAGTTTTTCGGGTCTTGATTTTTCATATCAAACCGCAATTATATGTTTTTACACCTGCTGCAATGTAAATAATTTAAAATTATCAAAGCAGAATAATTACTAAAATACCTATAAATGCTTTTTATTGCAATGTTTTTTCAGTATTTCTATCGATTATTGCCTGAAAAGTAAAAATATAAACCGGAAAATCACCTCCGCACTATCTGATATTAAAAAGGCTTATCAGAGAAAAAAGCTTCATTAAGTGCGTTAAATACATAAAAAATCTCCGGAACCAAAGTCCCGGAGATTCCTCTACCATGAAAACTTACTTTATTAAGCCTGAATCAAATCCTGCTTTTTCTCATTTAGATAAAAACCGGTTCGGAATCAGGAAATTTTCAACTCTCTTGGGCCATTGTCAATGGCATCTTTTTTCTTAGGCAAACGGATACTTAAAATACCATTTACCATTTTGGCTTCAATCCTTTCCCTGTCAATAGTATCAGGCAGACGGAATGACCTTTCAAAAGAAGCGAAATTAAATTCTCTGAAACTGTAATTTTCATTTTCGTTTTCTTCTTTGTATTCTTTTGAAATACTCAGGATATCCTTTTCAATATTGATTTTCACATCTTTTTTGGAAATACCCGGAAGAGCGAGTTCAATTTCATACATATCTGATTCTTCCCTTATGTTGGCATCTGGTTTAATCTGAGACGGTCTTTCAAAGCCATCCCTGTAAAAATCATTCCATAAATCGGAATAACCCAGAAAACCATTTGAATTTCTTCTTATCTGTCCGTTTTTCGGATAAAATTTAACTAGTGTCATAATTATTTAATTTTTCGTTTTTAATTTTCAGAACTGTTGATATTATTTCAAATCCTGTACCATCAGGATTTTTCGGATTATTTGACCCTAAACTACAAATATACATGTCAATATGGCCGTTTATTTAATTTTCCGCATGTCAATATGGCCGTTTTTGAATCAATTAGCCTTCAATATTTATTTTTAAAACGGTATCCGGCCACATTTTTTGTAATTTTGAGAAAAAATTTATGAGAATAGATATCATTACCGTATTACCTGAACTATTGGAGAGTCCTTTTAATCATTCTATTGTTAAAAGAGCCAGGGAGAAGGGTGTAATTCATATTGAAGTGCATAATTTAAGAGACTATTCCCTTGATAAGCATAGAAAAGTAGATGATTATGCATTTAGCGGGGAAGCGGGGATGGTCATGCAGATTGAACCCGTTGACAGGGCAATCAGTCACCTTAAAAAAGAGCGTAAATACGATGAAATCATTTACACCTCCCCTGATGGTGAATTGTTTCAACAGAAAACTGCAAATAAATTATCTACCCTAAAGAATCTTATCATTCTATGCGGGCATTATAAAGGAATTGATCAAAGAATCAGGGATCATCTGGTAAGCATGGAGATATCCATTGGGGACTATGTTCTCACCGGGGGAGAACTGGCTGCTGCAGTTATTGTAGACGGTATTACAAGGCTCATTCCAGGAGCCATGTCGGATGAATCTTCCGCATTAAATGATTCATTCCAGGATGGCCTATTATCACCGGAAGTATATACCCGGCCGGCTGAATATAAAGGCTGGAAAGTTCCTGAAGTTCTTTTATCCGGTAATCCTAAACTCATTGATGAATGGAAGCATCAAAATGCAGTTGAGAGAACCCGTCGGCTGAGACCGGGATTACTTGAGGAATAGTTTAGTAAATGCTACTGGTACTTATTATATGCCCTGGAATGTCATTTTCCAAAACACTCCGGATACAGAAAAGAGTTGATTTATTGAGTTTGTAAGCGCAGCAGGTCTGACCCAATAACAAGGACCAACCGTCGCATAAGCTGACAGCCATAGATCCTATAAAAAGACATGGTCTGCAAACTAAGATATTTTTCAGCTTTTATTATGTGATTTGGGGGTTGAAAGGATTTAAGCTTTAATTTTTATTCCCGGTTGTTGATATGTACTTTATTCAGTGAAAGAATTTTAGCCTCATTTTTTATTACATTTGTATAGAAAGTAAATTCTATTCTTTATGATACAGGAGTTCTCCGGGTACCAGGTTGAAATTATAAATACTCAACACCGGACCGAAACAGGTAACATCTTTTCCAAAACAGCCAGGATTCTCTTTAGCGTACCTGCAACTTCTAAACCAGTGGTCATTGAAATGGGATTTCTTGATACCGAAGAAATTTATAATTTAATTGATCATAAAAAAGACATTCTACTCAGTAATTGTTACCTGGAAGGATTATCCATAGCCGATTACAGAGCCAATAGAAAGCTTGACCCGAAATCGGAAGTAGAGTTAATGAATTTCGATGTTTCTTCCAGTTTCCTGGATTCTTCGGTTCAATTCGATTTGAGTCATTGTATTTTTAAGGGAAAATCAGTCAACCTGGAAGGGGCAGTCGTAAGTAAAGGTGGATTTATTTTCAATAACAGCATATTTCAGATCGAAGAGTTTAATTTTTCCAATGTAAAATTTCTGGGAGGAACATTTGATTTTGCAAATACGAAATTTGATCAAACCGAAATTAACTTTAAGAATACCATTTTCTCCGAAGGAAAGAAGGATTTTCAGTATACTGATTTTGGTACCGGTGAGAAATTTTTTAATAATCTTGAATTTGGTGATGGAGATGTTTCCTTTATAAATACTCATTTTAATAATGGAAATGTCAGTTTCAAAGTGGCGAGATTCGGGAATGGACGGGTGGACTTTCATTTCGCCAAATTTGGTAAGGGAGACATTTCCTTTGAAAGAACTGATTTTCAGAATGGGGATGTTGATTTCAGAACCGTTGAATT
>CBDUPM010000245.1:0-4967 GCA_965369105.1 uncultured Bacteroidales bacterium
AAATTCAAATATACTTGCATCCAGCGTTGTAAATTACAGTACCTCCAAACGTGAGGATGGAATCATATTACATACTACCATAACCATTGGATATGATGTGCCATGGCGACAGGTACATGAATTGCTGATAGAAGCTGCCCTTAAAACAAAGCACGTGAATAAATCGACCCAGCCCTTTGTTCTTCAAACAAGCCTGGACGATTTTTATGTCTCCTACCAGTTAAATGCCCATACTAATGAACCCTCTATGCAACCGGCCATCTATTCGGAGTTGCATCAGAATATTCAGGATGGGTTTAATGAAGCCGGAATAGAGATTATGTCGCCACACTACCGGGCAACAAGAGATGGAAATGCAGTGACCTTGCCCTTTAATTACTGGCCGAAGGATTATAAAATTCCTGGATTTAAAATTGAAAATAAAGACTAAAGGTAACCTGGAAAAAGAAATTTTTTTAGAATAAATTAATTCATCACTTTGATTTCCAGCTTTGTCTTTAATTGTGAATCAGAATTCCCCCGGGTAGTCCCCGTCACCGGCAGGGTGTTATCAAAGTCCACACTGGAAGCTACCGGGATATGGGAGTTCCCGGTAAAAATACCATGACTCGGATCTACTCCTATCCACCCTGCTCCCGGCAGAAAAATCTCGACCCATGCATGAAGCTCAAATTGAATATTTTCTTCATTTAAGTAAAAATATCCGCTAACAAACCTGGCTGCCAATCCCTGGGATCTGAATATCTGAACCTGCATCCATGCCAGGTCCCTGCATGATCCCTTTTTTAAGCTAAAAGTTTTTTCCGGATCCCATGCCTTTCCTTCTTCCCTGTAAATAAGGTTAAAATCTGAATGAATTTGTTTTGTCAGATTGGTTATAAATTTTAAAGTTTCAAAGTTTGCATCTTTCAGGCAGTTCTGGCCATATTCATACAGAGGGTTTTTCCCGATCTTTTCCGACAATGCAGTTTCTAATAAAGTTGAAAAATTATCAGAATAATTTAGCGGAAGATTTGAAGATTCACCGGGATGCAAAATAAAATTGAAAGGATTAAAGTCTTTTACTTCAACAATGGAGATAGCTTGTATAGAAATTTTACGGGTCATATTCCCGAACCAGCAAAAGTGGATAATATTATTCTCAACGTCGAATTGTTCACTTTGTCCCTCCGGAACCGGGTCAATTTTTAAATCGAATGAAATTACATCTATATAAGGGGTCTGTTTTGGCCGGAATCTCAAATAATGGGGTTCAGGGAACACTTCTGTGCTGAAGTTGTATTCTGTATCATGGAGGATTTTGTATTTCATCCTTAGTCCAGCTTAATTTCTTTATCCGTTTCCGGTTCCATTTCTTCATTAAACAGAATCTTATCCAGCCAATCTTCCGGTAATTTCCGGATAGATTCGCTTAATGTATTATTCCAGAATTTGGATAATTTTTGAAGTTCATCTTTTTTATACCTTCTTTCAATAATATGATAGGAGTCCCTGGCATAATATACCACATCAATCGGGTAATCCACATCATTAGCGCTTATTCTAGTAGCATCAAAGGAGAGGAATCCTGCTTTCAAAGCAAATTTCATTGAAGAATCATAGCGAATAGCCCTGTCAAGTATCGGTTTTCCGTATCCGTTATTTCCAATGATCACAAAAGGGGATCCTTCCGAAATTTCCACCCAATTCCCTTCCGGGTATAAAAGATATAGTTTATGTTCTTCGTCCTTCTCAAGCTGACCGCCGACAATGGCATTTAAATTAAAACTTAATCCGGCGGCAGCAAGTGATTCCTTATCCTCATTGGCTGCTCTTTTAACCTGGGCTGCAAAAGCATTCACTGCCTTATACAGCTTATCATATGATTCATCACTATCTTCAATGATCTCTCGGAAATAAGTAATTGCCTTATCCCGTACCGAACGCAAACCAGAAGTCATTATAAAAAAGGAATGCTTATCCTTGTTTACCGTAAACACCTTTTTAGCCCGTGTTGTCTCATTTCCAGAGGTTATCCTGGAATCTGAAATTCCTACGAATCCTGATTTAACTTTTATTCCAAGGCAATAGGTCATAAATTATATTTTTAATGATTTTGAATTATGTTTTCTATAGAAAAAAATGTTTCATAAATAGCCTCGGAAACATCATTCAGGCTTTTCTGACAGTTGTCCATATACTCATGTAATCCGCCCTGGAAAATGTCTCCTATATCGTCATATTCAAGCTGCGATTTCAACATTCCCATCTTTTTCTCTGCCACATTTGAATAGCCCTCCTTTGTGCCGGTAATGGTATATAGCGATTGCTCTGTATGTAATATGCATCTCAAAATAGATCTTGGAAAAATTTTATCAAGAATCAAAAATTCGGAAATATCCTGAGGAATTAATTTCCCGTACTTTTTTCTATACATATCATATGCACTGACAGATTTCAGAAGTGCCGTCCATTGAATTATATCCAAGGGGGACCCAACTGCCTGTGGATGAGGTAATAAAATATGGTATTTTACATCCAGTACTCTTGATGTTTTATCAGCCCTTTCAATCAGCTGGCCTATTTTCCCAAAATGCCAGCCATCAGACCTGGAAATGGTAGAATCAAATATCCCATAAAGTAACTGACATCCCTTTTTAATTTGTGTAAAAAACTCCCTGGGGTCCTTTTTTTGCCATATCTTTTTTTCAAGTCCTTCTTTTACGAAGAAGTACAGGTAATTTATCTGTTCCCATACTTCTTTGGTAATTTCCGGTCTGATTACCCTTGCATTTTCTCTTGCTTTCAGAATGGAACTATAAATAGAGTTCGGGTTGTTTTCATCAAAAGTTAGAAAATAGAGTACCTTCTTCTTTTCAACTTTTTCATAAAGAGATTCATATAAAGGCCAATCGCCTGTTGTAACTACAAGTGGTCTCCATTGCTCCTGCATATCCGGAGGCAGTTCCAGCGATAAATTAAAATTTACATCCATGAAACGGGCATAATTTTCAGCCCTTTCAATATACCGGTTCATCCAATAGATGGCGTTTGCTACCCTGCTTAACATAATTTCCTGTTTTACTGATTATCAAGCACCCATGTGTCTTTACTCCCTCCCCCCTGGGATGAATTCACAACAAGAGATCCTTTTTTTAATGCAACCCGGGTGAGTGCTCCGGGTATGATTTTAATGTCCCGGCCATATAATATATAGGGTCTGAGATCAACATGTCGTCCTTCAATACCTTCATCTGTAAGAGTTGGTACACGCGACAGGTTGATAACCGGTTGAGCAATATAATTTCTGGGCTTGGAATTAATTTTTTTTATAAACTCCTCTTGTTCCTTTTTTGTTGAAGAAGGACCTATAAGCATACCATAACCACCGGAGGCATCCGTTTGTTTAACCACAAGCTTTGCAATGTTTTCAACCACATATTTTTTATCTTTTTCCTCGCCGCAAAGATAAGTTTTAACATTGGGTAATATCATTTCTTCTCCCAGATAATACTTAATAATCCTCGGAACATATGCGTAAACAGCTTTATCATCAGCAATCCCGGTACCCGGGGCATTAATAAGAACTACATTTCCTTTTTTATAGGCATTGAACAGGCCGGGGGTTCCTAATAAAGAATCCTTTTGGAAAACGGTCGGATCCAGATAATCATCGTCTACCCGACGGTAAATTACATCCACCTTCTGCATGCCTTTGGTAGTGACCATATATACAAAATCATCTTTCACAACCAGGTCAGAGCCCTCCACCAATTCTGCTCCCATTTGCTGGGCCAGATAAGCATGCTCGAAATAGGCTGAATTATAAATTCCCGGAGTAAGAACAGCAATGCTGGCCGGAGATTTCGTTGTGAGAGACTCCAGCATATCCCTTAAATTATGAGAATAATTATATACCGGTCTGACTCTGAGTTTTTCGAAAAGTTCGGGAAAAGTCCTTTTAAGTATTTCCCGGTTTTCCAGCATATATGATACTCCTGAGGGACACCTTAGATTATCTTCAAGAACAAAAAACTGCCCGTCATCTCCCCTGATAATATCCGTTCCGGTAATATGACACCATACCCCTTCGGGAGGTTTAAGGCCTTGACATTGTTTCAAATAAGTCGCACTTGAAAGAACCAGCTCAGAAGGAATAATTTTATCTTTTAAGATTTTTTGATCATTGTAAATATCATCAATAAACAGATTTAAAGCCTTGATTCTCTGAATCAATCCTTTTTCAAGATAATCCCATTCGGTTCCACTTATAATCCGGGGTAAAATATCCAGATGCAGGATTCTTTCCACCCCCTGATTGTCATTGTATACATTGAAGGTCATCCCCAATGACATTTGTGCCCTGTCAGTAGAATGCTGAAGATATGAGAGTTTATCCCATCCAATTTTTTCGATCCTTTCCTGTAAAAGAGAATAGTGTTCTCTTACAGAATGGTCAGCATTAAACATTTCATCATAAAAGCCCTGACTGTTATAATCATTAAAACTAATTTTTGGCATTGGAATTGACTTGTTTTATTCTGGAAAAATAATTGGATTAATATACTAAAATTGAGTCTGTTTTCAGTTTTTCAAAAAACAAAAATGTAAATTATATTATCAATAATACAGAAAACTGTAAATAAACTCAATAATATAGCATTTTTGAGGGTCTTTTGTTCATTTGCTCATCGAATCCGGAAAAATTATTCCGATATTTAATCGGCTGTTAACCCGGATGTATTTTAATAGTTTTCTCCTGAATTCAGAATTCTGTAAAATGGTGAAAAATAGATAGAAAAAAGGATTATTTTGGCATTAGTTTTGACAAGGAATCGCATCTGGAATTTTAATATTATGAATAAGAAAAAAAATAGTAATAACTTTATTCCAGGGACAAATTATAATTTAAAAAATAAACTTAATGAGTAAAAAAATGGTATTCAGATATTTATTTCTGTCCCTTATTTTCGTTTTCTATGCCTGTG
>CBDUPM010000246.1:0-4891 GCA_965369105.1 uncultured Bacteroidales bacterium
CCATATTAGCATTTTCCTTGTTTACAAAATGTTGGAAGTGAAGCCCGATATTAAAAATGTAAGCATCTTCATCCTCATTATAATCACCTCCAAAATAAGTCCCGTCCTGATCCACCAGGTCATCAAAAATTTGCTCATAAGGCCCCAGTCCCAATGCAATTGAGGTATCAGGAATTTCATCCCGGTAGCTCAGAAGAATAAGCTTTTCCGGTTTTTTACTTAAATCTGAAATCGATGAATGATTCACCGGTAAAATCAATTTTGCGCTGTTGATAGAAATGGCCGAACTGTCAGGGTTCATCCATTCTTCAACTTCAGGAAAATTTAATTTTGTTCTCATTCCACCCATGGAAGAGAGAAACATTAAGCTGTCCGTTTGAAATGTCTCGCTCAGGCTCAATCCGGCCCTGGTTCCTGAGGGATCATACTTAAAAGAGTTAATCGGTGGGGTCAGCCTTCCAAGATTCATGTAGAAAAAATCATTGGTAGCTGTATCATTTACTATCTCAGTATAATAAACCTTAAAGTTGGTAAAGTTAGAATTGTAATCTAAAAACAATACGGATTCATTTTCCGTCATTTCATCTGTTGTCAGATAAAATGCATTAAAATTGGAAACAAAATCATTTATATCTGTAAAGACGGAATCCGGTAAATTTTCAAATTTATCCACCAGGCTTTCACTTTCCAGGTGCATGCTAACTGTAAATGAGGTATCCAGATTGGGAGTAACAACTACATTTCCCAATTCCTGGGGATCGTATTTTCCTTCGAAATCATAATTTGAATAAAAAGGCTGATTGATCCGGGTGCTATCCTTAAATACATAAACTCTGATTCTCTGATCATCAGCTACAGAATCACTAAATACCTTATTAAAATTCAGGCTCAAAACCATTGAATCAACTGTAATGCTGCCATTAATTGCCTTGGCAATAATCTCAGGTCTTAATCCAACTTCACAAATATTTTTTCCAAAAACATCATCCGAATAACTACCAAGAAGGAGAAGGCTGTTCAATGATGTATTTGTTGAATCAGCCAAAACTGAAAAACTGATGACCGGTTCTCCTTCATAATAAAAGGATCCAAATTCATCTGTTGGAGGTAAAAGCTCCCTTCCCAGAAAAGTGGGATCCTCATTGCAGGAAGATAATAACAGAAGACTAAGTCCGGTGAGTAAAATTGAAGCTTTGCAGAAAGCAAAGTTCAGAGCAGATATATATTTCATTCTTGGCTATTCACTTAAAATTTTGTCATAGAAAACGGAATATTCTTCAATATATTTTTCCGGATCCTGGAAATCTAAAACCGGGACATTGGATTTATCTATGAGATCGTTAATCTCCCCAGGTATATCATTGCTACCTTTAATGAGTCCGTCACAATGTTTAAAAGTTAATTCTGCAAGTCCTTCTGCATTATTATTTTTTAAAGATTCAAGGTCTTTATCGGTAATTCCGTCAAAAATGATTTTTTTTCGAAAATCCGGATTAAAGCTTTGATTTAGCAATTGGTTGTAGGCTGAAAAAATTACTTTTGATTTGCTAAACAATGGCTCATCATTATAAGATTTTTTAATGTAAAGCGGAACCAGGCCGGTAAACCATCCATGACAATGAATAATATCCGGTGACCACCTTAATTTTTTAACCGTTTCAAGAACTCCCCTGGCAAAAAATATCATTCTTTCATCATTATCCTTGAAAAATTCTCCATTTGATGATTTTACGGTTGCTTTGCGGTGAAAATAATCTTCATTATCTATGAAATAAACCTGCATTCTGGCAGATTGAATTGAGGCTACTTTAATAATCAGGGGATGATCGGTATCGTCAATGATTAAATTCATTCCGGATAGGCGAATAACTTCATGCAACTGATTTCTTCTCTCATTAATATTCCCAAAGCGTGGCATAAAGGTTCTTATTTCTCTACCGGTCTCTTGAATTCCCTGAGGAAGATACCTGCCAATGTTGGACATTTCTGATTCCGGAAGATAAGGAGTGATTTCTTGTGAAATAAATAGAACTTTAGTGTTTTCCATAAAAAGTCATTGTTTCAAATGCGATGCAAAGATACTAAAAAATATTGAATTTGAGCTTTGAAACCAAGCATTCACAATCTGTTAAAATCTACCTGCCATTGCAATTCTCATCAATAATAAACTTTTTATTCGGATTGTTTATTTTACAGGATTTATTTTCAGAAAAATGCTATTGAGCCCTGAAGAATTACCGCCATTATATATAAAAAAAACATTAAAAAGGTTTTAGAATAACATTAATACCTAATTTTGTATAAAAGTCTGATTATGCATATCTTCTATACAGTAAATGAATTTGAAAGGTACCGTCAGTCCCTGAAAAGCGATCAAATGCCAATTGGCTTTGTCCCAACAATGGGAGCCCTTCATGAGGGTCATCTTTCTCTGGTAGGAAAAGCAAAAGAATGCAACACCTGCCTGGTAAGTATTTTCGTAAATCCGACCCAGTTTAACGATGTCAATGACCTGAAAAATTACCCCAGAGATATTGAAAGAGATATAAGATTATTAAAATCATGTGATGTAGACGCTGTTCTGGTTCCGGAAACAAAAGACATATATCCTGAAAATGATAACCGCCAGTTTAATTTTGGCACCATCGAAAACATCATGGAAGGCACACACCGCCCGGGGCATTTCAATGGGGTTGCCCAGGTAGTAAGCCGCTTATTTGATATTTTCAAACCCGATAAGGCCTACTTTGGTCAAAAAGACTTTCAGCAACTTGCAATTATAAAAAAACTGGTCCAACAATATCAGTACCCGGTTGAAATTATTCCTTGTCCGATCATACGCGAGAAAGATGGTTTGGCCATGAGCTCCAGAAATCAGTTGTTAAACCGCGAAGAAAGAAAACATGCCGGTATGATAAATAAGATCCTTTTTGAAGCCAGGGAGATATATAAAAATATGAGCGTTGAGGAATTAAGAAAGTATGCTATTGGGAAACTGAATGCCATCCCTCAGGTTCAGACGGAATATTTTGAGATTGTGGATACTTTAAGCCTTGAACCGGTTGAATCATGGAAGCACCCGGGAGAAATAATAGCATGCCTTGCTGTGAAAATAAACAAGATTCGTCTGATTGATAATCTTATTTTTGATTAACTTTGCAATGTCATGAATATTGAAGTAATAAAATCTAAAATTCACCGGGTTACTATAACAGAATCAAACCTTAATTATATAGGATCTATAACCATTGATGAAGATTTGATGGATGCGGCAAATCTGATTGCTAATGAGAAGGTCCAGGTAGTGAATATCAATAATGGCGAAAGGCTTGATACCTATGTGATTACAGGTAAGAGAGGAACGGGTGAAATTTGTATGAACGGACCGGCAGCCAGGAAAGTAGCCGTTGGTGACATTGTTATTATTATATCCTATGCCAGTATGGAATTTGAAAAAGCAAAATCTTTTGAACCCCAGATAATATTTCCGGATACTGAAACCAATAAAATTATCTGAACCCTTAAATGCAATCCAAACTTTTAAAAATACTTAAATTTACAGGGTTTCTTGCAATAGGGGGCCTTTTACTCTATTTCGCTTTCCGCGGGATCAATTTTGAAAGTCTGATCCATGATTTATTATCCGCTGAATATAAATGGGTTATTCTGTCCCTGGTTTTTGCAATTATTTCTCATATTTCAAGGGCTATCCGATGGAATATTCTGATTGACCCACTGGGATATTCTCCCAAATTAAAAAATACCTTTTACAGCCTGATGCTGGGTTATCTGGCCAATTTTGCCTTTCCCAGGTTGGGAGAAGTTACCCGTTGTGCATCCCTGGCAAAAAAAGAGAAAATTCCGGTTGACAAGCTCTTTGGAACCGTAATCCTTGAACGTGCAATAGACCTTTTATCCCTACTGATTTTATTAACCATTCTGATCATTTTCCGCTTTGAAACTTTTGGTGGTTTTTTTAACGATAGTATTTTCATTCCCCTGAGCGAGAAGATATCAAGCACGCTGAATTTTTCGAAAATAATCTGGATCGGGGCCGGGATCGTCTTTGTTTCCATGATTGCTGCTTACCTGAAGTTCCGGGAAGAATTATCGAAAATTGGGATTGTTATCAAGATTAAAGAAATTATAAAAGGCATACTTGAAGGATTAAAAACTGTTTATAAAATGAAAAAGTTTGGTGCTTTTTTATTCTATACGGTTTTTATCTGGTTAAATTATTTAATTATGACCTGGGTGGTGGTATTTGCATTGCCTTCCACTTCGGGACTGGGGATTATCGATGGTCTGTTTTTACTCGTTATTGGCGGACTGGGAATGTCAGCCCCCGTGCAGGGAGGAATTGGAGCGTATCACTGGATAGTTTCAAGGGGATTGTTTGCCGTATATGAAAATATAACCATCGAGGAAGGCCTCGTCTTTGCGACTCTTTCGCATGAATCACAATCATTGATGATCCTTGTGATAGGAATTATTTCTTTTGTTTTACTTGTAAGGAAAAAAAAGTCCACTGGTTCTGAATAAATAAATGCACCTGGCCCGGTAAAATCAGCCTACATGGAAATAATAAAAAAAATAGAGTCTAAAATTGTCCGTCTTGAAGAATTTCTTGAAAAACATCAAATCGGAACTCAAAGTATTGTTTTCACGAATGGTTGCTTTGATATTTTGCACAAAGGTCATATTATTCTGCTTTCCAGGGCATCTGAATTTGGTGATCTGTTAGTTATAGGATTAAATTCAGATGATTCTGTTTCCAGGCTTAAAGGAAAAAACAGGCCTTACCAGGATGAATCCTCCAGATCCCTTATACTTGCATCTCTCGAATTTGTAGAGTATGTAATTGTTTTTCCTGAGGACACGCCCCAGAACC
>CBDUPM010000247.1:0-4880 GCA_965369105.1 uncultured Bacteroidales bacterium
CTCAGTACGTGATACAGAAGAATGTCTGTAAGGTCTCCGCTCGGATCAGCCAGTAAATCAGCCAGGGCTCCGTCAGGAAGCATGTCAAATGCAGCGTCGGTTGGAGCAAATACGGTGAAAGGTCCGTCTCCGCTTAAAGTACCGGCTAAGTCAGCAGCAATAACGGCAGCTTCCAGAGTCTCGTGTACTTCAGAGTTAACGATGATGTCAACCACTGTATTGGTAGGAGGTGTTAATACCATGTCAATGACATGTACCACTCCGTTGTCAGCTTCAATGTCAGCGATGGTAACTTTTGCATCGTTGATAAATACACCGTCAGCGTTGATGGTTACTTTTACATCTTCTCCAAAGAGTGTGGTAGCCATTTGTCCGTCAGTAAGATCTGTTGACATCACTTTTCCGCTCAGTACGTGATACAGAAGAATGTCTGTAAGGTCTCCGCTCGGATCAGCCAGTAGGTCATCCAGAACTCCCGCAGGAAGCATATTAAATGCAGCATCCGTTGGAGCAAAAACTGTGAAAGGTCCTGATCCGTTAAGTGTGGTTACCAGATCAGCAGCAATAACAGCATCTTCCAGAATTTCATGGTCTGCACTGTTTACAATAACATCCACCACTGTGTTGGTTGCAGCATGTTTAGCCGGAAACCATGCCTTGAGTGAAGAAATGTTAAACATTACACCTACCAGGAGCAGGGCAATGAAGTTCATTCTAAATTTTCGAGTCAACTGTGTTTTCATAATATTTTGTTTTGATTTGAGGCTAAGACAATCAAAATCAACTATTGTTTAATTTTTTATCCTTTTTATTAAACATTTAACAAATTTTTATAAAACGAAAACACCTTATAAAACATCTTATTTATCTGTTATTATGATTATTACATTGTTTTTGTAAAAATAAAAGAAATTATTTATGTTTTACTTTTATTATTATTTATTAAACATTTATTTATGATCAGACAATCCGAAATGGGACTTTTCCTGGGTCCACAGGATTAAAACCTTCCTCCAAAAAATAGCTGAAACGGAATCAGGGCTTAATAAAAATAGATCGGGCAGGTGTCTTTCCGGTTTCCTTTGAATGGCTTTGATTGAAACGGCTTCCGATTGAGGTGATTATTATTGTAAAGTCGGGCATAATAAGCGAGAAGTTCGCAGGGCAAGGTATTTTTTTAATAATTCACTATTTTTTCATTCATATGAACCTGGAGAGATCATTTACAAATGAAAACCAAAACGCATGCAGGTGTAATAAACTTATGAGGCTAACTCTGTGAGTCTGATGAAACTTGTCTGCAGCCCTTCAGTTAGAGTTTCTAATGTACTTATTGATTCATCTTCGACCAGGAATCCCGAAGTGGAACTGTTCGGTTAAAAATGAGCTTTGAAGTTGTGGATTCATTATCCAGGTTAAAATATCCTAATCTCTGAAACTGGAAATGATCAAGTTTTTTTGCGTTTTCCAATGAAGGCTCTGCTTTGCAGTTTTCAATAACAGAGAGAGAATCCGGGTTCAAAAACTCCTTAAAGTCTTTTTCCTTATGCCCGTCAGGTTCCGGATCGGAGAATAAACGGTCATATTGTTTTACCGTCACATTCAAAGCATGATTGGCTGAAACCCAGTGCAGGGTCCCTTTCACTTTCCGGCCGGCATTAGGACCGCCGCTTTTTGAATCAGGATCATAGCTGCATCTTATTTCGGTAATATTCCCTTTTTCATCTTTCACCAGGCTTTCACATTTAATAATATATGCTGATTTCAGCCTGACTTCTCCTCCGGGTTTCAAACGAAAGAACTTCCCGGGAGGGTCTTCCATAAAATCATTCCTTTCGATAAAAATTTCCCGGGAAAAGGGCATCGTGCGGGTTCCCATCGATTCATCCTCCGGATTATTCACAGTCTCCAGTAATTCTTCTTTTCCTTCAGGATAGTTTTCAATCACAAGCTTAACCGGATCAAGAACAACCATTACCCTGGGAGCAATTTTATTTAAGTCCTCTTTGACACTGTGCTCCAGCAGTCCTACATCAATAACACCATCTACTTTCGTAGCACCGGTACCTTCAACAAAATTACGGATAGAAGCCGGGGTATACCCTCTTCTTCTCAATCCCGATAGCGTTGGCATCCTTGGGTCATCCCACCCACTCACGTAATTATTTTGAACCAGCTCCAGCAGTTTCCGTTTGCTCATAACGGTATAATTCAGGTTCAGCCGGGCAAATTCAATTTGTCTGGGTCTGACTTTTCCTTCTTCCACAATCTGATCCAGGAACCAGTCATATAAAGGTCGGTGAACCTCAAATTCCAGGGTACAAATCGAATGTGTAATTCCTTCAATATAATCACTCTGACCATGGGCAAAATCGTACATGGGATATACAGCCCAGTCACTTCCTGTCCTATGATGAGGCGTTTTAACAATCCGGTACATCAAAGGGTCTCTCATGTGCATATTTGAAGAAGCCATATCTATCTTAGCCCTCAAAACCCGTTTTCCGGGTTCAAATTCGCCATCCCTCATCCTCTGAAAAAGATCCAGATTTTCTTCGACACTTCTGTTTCTGTAAGGACTTTCAGTTCCTGGTTTTGTGGGTGTTCCTTTCTGGCTGGCAATTTCTTCAGGGCTTTGGTCATCCACATAGGCTTTCCCTTTCCTTATTAACAATTGGGCCCACTCGTATAATTGCTGGAAATAGTCTGAAGCAAAATACTCCCGGTCTTCCCAATCAAATCCGAGCCATTTAATATCCTGCTTAATGGAATCCACGTATTCAACTTCTTCTTTTGTTGGATTTGTATCATCAAATCTCAGATTTGTTTTCCCGTGGTATTTTTTTGCAATTCCAAAATCAATACATATGGCTTTGGCATGACCTATATGCAAATAACCATTGGGCTCAGGAGGAAAACGCGTGTGAATTTTATTTTGATTTTTACCTTCACTTAAATCTTTTTCAACAATTGATTCAATAAAGTTTGTGGCTTTCCTGATGCTTTCTTCAGACATTTCTAAAATGATTTAATAAGGCACAAAAATAGCTAATTAAAATTGATTTTATCCTTATGGAAAATAAAATAGAATTTGTTCTAAAAGAAGTATTTCAGAAATAGCGAAATTGGAAGCGGCTTTCGAATTCTTTAATCAATACGTTCGGGTCAGGAAAAATTATTCTATTTTAGCAGGGCCTAAACAGAAATTAAAAATCCATGCGAAAATACCTGGTAGCTTTATGGTTAATCGTTCAATTTGTTCATTGCTCCCGGGCACAGGAATTAAAGAAAGAAGGGACGATAATTCTTGGATCCTATCATGCCTATTTCATGGATTGGGGAAAATTAAAATCTTTCAAAAAAAATTCTTCAGTTCCCGATTTTACCTCACAACAGTTGGCGTGGACTTTGAAGTATAGTGTTATTGATGAAAATCCTCAATACTGCATTCTTCAAACCGGTCCGGAAGATTTATTACTTGGCATCTCACCTGAAAGGATAATTGAAAATATTTCAAAAATTTATTCTGAGCTCGAACAGGACAGTATAGGCCTGGTTATTATATCGGGTATTCAAAATCCAAATAAAAGGTCTGTTGGATCGGTTAACAAACTCAATTCTGAAATAGAAAACTGGGCATTCCAAAATGAAGTTCTTTACATCAATATTTCAGATATTATTTCCTCTCCTGTTTCATTTGATGAAGATTTTAAAATATTAGAGGAATACCAGCAAAAAATCATCAGAAGAATAAATATAAAACTGAAAGAACTGGAGTCTGATTCCGGAATTCAGAAATTTTTTTTAGAATAAATCGGGTATAAAGAAATGGGTGTAATTAAAATTGAACAAATGGAATTTTATGCTTTTCACGGTCATTATCGTGAGGAGCAGATAGTCGGAAACCGTTTCCTGGTAGATCTGGAAATTGAAACAAATATGGAAAAGGCAGCCGCAAGTGATCAGTTAGAAGATGCGGTCAATTACCAGATGGCTTATAAAATTGTCAGGGAAGAAATGAAAAAAAAATCTAAATTACTTGAAAATATTGCCAGAAGAATTCTCGACTCCCTTTATAAGGAATTACCCGGGATGGATAAAGTAACGGTTACCATAAAAAAAATGAATCCTCCCATGGGCGGACAGATCAAATCGGTGAATGTAAGCCTGAGCCGTTAATTTTATCTCAACAAATTCAACCAATCGCTGTTTCTTTTAAAAGTCAAATCCGGGATTATGAATAAACAATGCCCCAGGTGCAGTAAAACATTTCATTGCGACAGCGATAGTGATTGCTGGTGTGAATCGGCAAATATTCATAAAAAAGAAATGATTCTTATCATGAAGAATTTTGACGATTGCCTCTGCCCGGAATGCCTGGCAGTTTTTGAAGAAAAATAAATGTATAAAATATAAAATCGAAATAATAATTACCTAATGAGCAATAAGCCAAAGAAGTCATTCATTGACAAAGCCCTTACGATTGTTGAAAAAGGAGGGAATGCCCTCCCCCATCCCGGAACCTTATTCGGACTATTTGCACTTGCAACACTGCTGCTCTCGGCAATCATGACATGGGCTAACTGGACAGAAATACATCCTGCAACAGGAGAATTAGTGAGCCCGGTAAACCTTTTATCCAAGGAAGGAATTCACCGGGTTATGCTCCAGGTGGTAGAAAACTTCACCTCATTTGCTCCCCTGGGAATTGTGCTTGTAGCCATGCTGGGAATTGGAATAGCAGAACACAGCCAACTGATTGCAGTGGTTATCAGGTTAATGGTTTTGTCTGCTCCCAAGAGAATTCTGACTTTCGTGCTGGTTTTTACCGGTATTATTAGCAATGTTGCATCCGATGTGGGATATGTTTTACTAATCCC
>CBDUPM010000248.1:0-4852 GCA_965369105.1 uncultured Bacteroidales bacterium
CTTTACATTTTAAAGGTTTCGGCAAAGGATTTCAATAATTTCCGTCTTGATAAACTGGGGAAAAAACCGGAACTGGAATACCTGGATGTAAATGATGTATATGAAGACAATAAAAATAATATCTGGATAAGTTCAGGCGGAACAGGTATTTATAAAGTTAAATATCTTCCTTCTGAAGACAGCATTTTTAATATCACCTTGTTTAACCAGAATAATGGACTGATCAGTAATTATATCCAGGATATTTTTGAAGATTTCGAAGGAAATTTCTGGTTTGGAAGCTATGGAGCAGGATTGTCGGTTATTAAAGATCAGGCCTTTTCCTTTTTTAAATTAAATGAAGAGATCTACAGCAATAATGTAATTTCTATTATTCAAAAAAACGATGTTTATTGGCTGGGCACCGAAACCGGTATCGTAATTACTGACTTTTCTGATCCCAGTCCGAGAGTATTGGGGAATAGAAATGGCATTCCCAATGATCTGATTACCAGTTTATTTGAAGACGAAAAAGGAGATGTGTGGATTGGAACCTATAGAAATGGAATTTACCGGATCAGGAATAATTCCTATAATGCATACCAGTATTATTATTCTCAGAATTCACTGGTCAATTCCATTAACAAAATTACAGGCAGTGAAGGAATTATTTGGGCTGCCACCAATGGAGGTGTGTTGAAATTAAATACCCTTACAGGGCGTCATGATTCCATATCTACAGTGGAAGGATTGCCTCATAATAAAATAAACGATGTTTATGTGGATTCTGACCGGGATGTTTGGCTGGCAACCCGAAGTAATGGTCTGTATAACCTGGTCGAAAAAAAATCAGTTGCTATCGATGCCCAGGCAGAACTGGAATTCAGATCCATTACCCAGGGTCATCAGGGTACAATTTGGGGAGTAACCTATGGGGATGGAATATTTGGTTTTCAGGAAGACAGCCTTTTATATTATTCGTCAGCTGATGGCTTGAAAGTTAATTATTGTTATAGTGTAAAAGAGGATATCAACGGGAATATCTGGATTGGTCACCGTCCGGGATTGAGCAGGTTGAATACAGACAGAAACAATATAAAATCTTATGGGGTCGAGCAGGGAATAAATACGAATTTTAATTCCCATGCAATCATTACCGATTCTAACAATAAACTGGTTTTTGGTAGTTCCGACGGAATTCTTGTTTATGACCCATTGGCTGATATTCCGGACACTATTCCTCCCCAGCTAAATATAACATCCCTGAAAATCTCGGATGAGGATTACAGTTATAACGAACCCGTTTACCTGCCCTACAAAAAATATAAAATCAGAATAGATTTCAGAGGTATTAATTTAAAAAATCCTGAGGCAGTAAGGTACCAATACAAACTCGAGGGTTTTGATGAAGAATGGTCTGATCCTGTCAGTCAGCCGTTTGTAATGTACAGCCGTATTGAAGATGGCAAATACACATTCAAATTAAAAGCCTGTGATGAAAGTGGTAACTGTACTGAAAAGCCGCTGGAACTGATCATTGAAGTAAAAATACCTGTCTGGAAAGCCTGGTGGTTTATGGTGTCTGTGCTATTAATCCTCATCATTACCGTTTATACCATTATAAAAGTCAGGGAAAGAAAACAAAGGCAAATTCAGGAATACCTGCAAACGGCCCTTGATGAACGTACTAAGGAAGTAAGGGAACAGGCTACAGAAATTGAAAACAAAAACCGGGATATCACAGATAGTATAAACTATGCGCAAAGGATCCAGGCAAGCATTCTCCCTCCCATTGGTCGCCTTCAGGGTACTTTTGCCGGAAGTTTTGTTTTTTACCAGCCCCGGGATATTGTAAGCGGAGACTTCTACTGGTACGATACGGTATGGAAGGATAAATTTGTAATTGTATGTGCCGACTCTACCGGACATGGAGTGCCGGGTGCCTTTATGTCAATGATCGGGACTACCCTGATAAAAGATATTTGCTCAAGACCGCAGGTACAATCACCCTCAGAAATTCTGGAAACCCTGGACCGGGAAATTCAGGATGCTTTGAATCAAAATGCTGAAGCAGAAAAATCAAATGATGGAATGGATATCATTGTTGCTGAAATAGATCTTAAAACAAATTATTTAAGAATAGCATCAGCCATGAGGCCGGTTATATTGTATATCGACGGAGAACAAATATATGTCAAAGGATCCCGGAATTCTGTTGGAGGCAGATTCGATGAAGATTCTGATCAGAAAGAATTTAACAATGAAGGCTTTCATCTTAAAAAAGGTGATAAGGTGTATATGTTTTCTGATGGTTATCCTGACCAGTTCGGGGGACCCCTTGGTAAAAAATTCAAAATGGTCAGGTTGAAAAACCTCCTGAGGGACATCCATGAAAAGCCTATGGATGAGCAATACAATTATATCAAATCCAACTTCATGCTCTGGAAAGAAGACCTGGAGCAGGTGGACGATGTGTTGTTTATGGGGATTAAAATTTGAGTTTTGGAGAGAGTACAGAAGCAGGTCTGGTCCTAAAAAAGCATCGCTTTTTACACACCATATGTTTTAAGTGACAATAAAATTCCTGGTAAATTCTGAGTGAAAAACTCGTATCAATTTCACCCTAAAGCACCAATATCATTCACATGAAAAAAACAGTGGTCCTGTGACCCGGATCTTAACCCAATCCGCAACCCGAGGACCCGGCACCAGGTACCCAAAGTCTGAGAACCCTGCCAGACAGCAGATATTCAGAACATCCTGATACCGGTAAACGTTTCCTGATTTTGATTTGCCGACTGTTGAGGGCAGAAAGCGGACAGAGGATGGTTCCCTACCTGAGATTCATACTGTCCCGGAGCGATGTAAATATTAAAACCTCCGTACTATCCACATTACTTTTATTATAATCCCTGTCGACTATATAAAAAGTATAGAAAATAGTGTCGTACTCGAGAGTTCTGTACTCCAGATCGACCGTGATGGTTCCGGTTAAAGTTTTGTTTTGACCTTCCCGTTCAATATATGGAATTCTGTATTTAAGCTCATCGGTTTCCGATTTAACAAAACCGGTATCATTTTTTTCATACAGCTCCATAAATATATTATAAATGGCACTGTCCGGCATTGAAAAAGTATCGGTCGGTTGCTTTAACCCCAGGTTTCCGTCTCCATCCGTAAACTCAAACTTTAGCTTTCCCAGATACAATTCGTTTCCCAGGGCATCCTCCGTAATAAATATTTGGAATGGTGGTGAATACTTGATTTCAGGGATTTCAGGATAGCTCTTAATTTCTTCACAACCGGCCACTATACGTCCGGAAAGTAATCCAATAAACAATATTTTCTTCAGAGAATCCATAAATCTCATATCATCAAAACGCAAAAATTATGCTAAAGTTTATTTTTGTCGCATAAATATTTGTATGGGGACACCACTGAAATTAAAATTACTTCTGATCTGGTTTTCAAGATATCTTTTATAGGGCTCCTTGATATATTGGGGCAGATTGCAAAAAAAGACAAAAGCAGGAGACTTGGACCTTAGCTGTGTTACATACTTAATTTTAATAAATTTTCCTTTAATTGCAGGCGGATGATAGCGTTCTATCGCTTCCAGCATTAAATCATTGAGTTTCGATGTAGGAATAAGCTGTTTACGGTTTTTATAAACTTCCATGGCCACATCCAGTACCTTATGTATCCTTTGTTTGGTCAGTGCTGAAGTAAATATCACGGGCACATCATCAAAAGGTTCTATCTTTTCCTTTACCTTTCTTTCAAATTCAATAGTGGTTTTATTATCCTTCTCAATCAGGTCCCATTTATTCACCAGGATCACGATTCCCTTTTTATTTCTTTCAGCCAGACGGAAAATATTTACATCCTGTCCCTCCATCCCTCTGGTTGCATCAATTAAGATCAGACATATATCGGAATACTCTATTGCCCTGATGGACCTCATAACCGAATAAAACTCCAGATCATCCATGACCTTTGTTTTTTTTCTTAACCCGGCGGTATCGATCAGGAAAAAATCATGATTGAATTTGGTAAACCGGGTATTAATCGAGTCTCTTGTTGTTCCGGCAATGGGGGTTACAATATTTCTTTCTTCTCCGACCAGGGCATTCAGCAGGGAAGATTTTCCAACATTAGGCCGGCCAACTATAGCAAACTTTGGAATGCCTTCTTCCTCTTCTTCCTCTTCCTTCGGAAAACTTTTTACCACTTCATCCAGCAGATCACCCGTTCCGCTTCCGTTGATAGAGGAAACAGGAAATAATTCTCCCAGACCCAGTTTATGAAAATCATGTATATAGGCCTGTTTATCATGAGTATCTACCTTATTTATGACCAGGATCACTTTTTTATTGGACTTCCTGAGCATCCCTGCAACTGAATCATCGAGGTCAGTAATTCCTGACAACACATCCACCAGGAAAATTATAACATCCGCTTCTTCCATTGAGATGATAACCTGCCTGTTGATTTCTTCTTCAAAGACATCATCGGAATTATCCACATAGCCCCCGGTGTCAATGACGGAAAAATCTACTCCATTCCAGTATGATTTTCCGTAGTTTCTGTCACGGGTTACTCCACTGGATTCGTGCACAATCGCACTCCTTGTTTCTGTAAGCCTGTTAAAAAGTGTTGATTTTCCTACATTAGGCCGACCAACAATTGCTACAATTCTGGGCATATTATTTTCCTATCTGTACCCGAATCCCTTCAGGTACCTTTCATTATTTCTCCAATTCTGTTTTACTTTCACAAAAAGTGAAAGAAATACCTTTTTATCAAAAAAACTCTCCAGTTCCTTGCGGGCATTTGTTCCGGTCTTTTTGAGTGAGATTCCGGCTTTTCCTAT
>CBDUPM010000249.1:0-4842 GCA_965369105.1 uncultured Bacteroidales bacterium
TCCCTGAAAATATGATAAATCTCTTTTTTAATGAAGCCTGAAAATCGTTTCATTCCATTTTTTCCCCTTGATTATAAATCCATAATTTTCATTAAGTTTTCTTTTGTAATCCCGGTAAAATCGATGATATTCAATACCGTTCCCTTTAAAAATTCCTCCCCATGCGAGCTGGCTACTCCGATTACTTTCATTCCCGCAGCCCTGGCTGCCGTTATTCCATGAATGGAGTCTTCAAATACTATACACCTTCCCGGATCAATGCCCATTTTATGGGCAGTTTTGAGAAAAATTTCCGGATCCGGTTTTCCTTTGCTTATTTCAGATGCGTCAGTGATGATTAAAAACTTATCCTTCAGTCCGGTGTTATCAAGCACAAATTCTACATTTTCTTTGGGTGCGGAAGTAGCCAGAGCCATTTGAAAGTCTTCATTTTTCAGTGTGGATAAAAAAGAACTCAAACCTTGAAGCTCTGTGATATGCTCTTTATAAATTTCCCGGTAGATTTGCTCTTTTTCAGCAGCATATTTTTCTATTTCCTCCTCTTCTATATTGTTCTCAAACAGATCCTTAAGAATTTCACTATTAATTCTTCCAAACCAGCTTTTCACCTCCTCAAAGCTCACCGAGTATCCATATTTTTTAGCAAAACGAATCCATGCGCGGCAATGATATCGGTAATTATCCACAATCACTCCGTCCATATCAAATATTAATCCGGTTTTTTTCATCTCATGCCCTCGCCAGTTTTAAAAATACATCATTAATGTTTTGTGAATTGTAGATTTTCTTGAGCTGTTCGGGTGAATCCAACGCTTCAATTCTGCCATCTACCATTATGGAAACCCGGTCGCAGTACTCTGCCTCATCCATATAATGGGTGGTAACAAAGACGGTTATTCCCTTTTGGGCCGACTCATAAATGAGTTCCCAAAACTGGCGCCGGGTTACAGGGTCGACTCCCCCTGTTGGTTCATCGAGGAAAACAATAGAGGGATTATGAAAAACAGCTACCGAAAATGCAAGTTTTTGTTTCCATCCCAGGGGGATATCCCTTATCAGCCGGTCTTTGGATTCGGAAAGATCCAGCCTGTCCAGTAAAATCCGGGTTCTTTCTTTTGTTTCCCTTCTTGATATCCCGTAAATTCCGGCATAAAACCTGATATTTTCCACAATACTTAAATCACCGTACAGAGAAAACTTCTGACTCATATACCCAATATTCTTTTTTATTTTATCTCTTTGGGTATAGACATCCATTCCATTTACGGTGATTTCACCGGAGGTAGGAAAAGATAAGCCGCACAGGATTTTAATGGCCGTGGTTTTTCCGGCACCATTGGCACCGAGGAATCCGAAGATCTCTCCTTTTTTTACAACAAAGCTTAAATTGTCGTTGGCAGTAAAGTTTCCGAATTTCTTTACCAGGTTTTTTACAACTATGATATTTGTATTGTGATCCATTATAAAAAAGCTTCCTTATAATTCTTCAGTTTTTCCCATTAATTCTATGAAGGTATCTTCAATTCCCGGATTTATCTTTTTGAATGATTCCAGCCCTTCCATTTTCTGAAATTCCGAATCCATATTAATTTCACTAAAGCTATTCTTAATCCCCACGTGAACTTCCTGCCCGAACAACCAGGCTGATTTGCACCAATCCATTTTCCTAAGGGACAGAATAAGCTGGTAATTATTTTTTGCCCGGACTGAATACAATGGAACGGGATAGTTTTTATGAATATTTTCAGGAATATCTATCAACATTATTTTAGATTTCTGCATAAGTCCCACCCGATCGCATCGAAGCGCCTCATCCATATATGGGGTTGATACAATGACGCTGATCCCCAGATCTTTAATATTAGGAAGCATATCCCAGAATTCCTTTCGGGAGACAGCATCCACCCCTGTCGTTGGTTCATCCAGGATCAAAACACGGGGTTTGTGAATAAGGGCCCAGGAAAGCGCAAGCTTTTGTTTCATCCCACCTGACAGCGCCCCTGCCCTTCTTTTTTTAAAGGGTTCAATATGGCTGTAAATATCTTTTATGAGGTCATAATTTTCCTTCACAGTGGTCCCGAATACAGTTGCGTAAAAATTCAGATTTTCTTCCACACTTAAATCATGATAAAGGGAAAATCTTCCGGCCATATACCCAACTCTTTTTCTGATTTCCCTGTAATCCTTAACAACATCAAAGCCAAAGACTTCAGCATTTCCCCTGTCCGGAACAAGCAAGGTTGCCAGTATGCGGAAAAGTGTGGTTTTACCGGCACCATCCGGACCAATTAATCCAAAAATCTCGGATTCCTCCACCCTGAGATTGATTTCCTCCAAAGCCCTGACTTCTCCAAATGATTTATAAAGATTATTTACCCTAATAATGCTCATTCCATTAGATATTTATTTCTCCGGGCATGCCTGTTTTCAGACTTCCATCATTTTTCACATCAATTTTCACTGCATAAACCATACTTACCCTGTCCTCCCGGGTTTGAATTATTTTCGGGGTAAACTCTGCCTCAGAACTTATCCATATCACCTTTCCGGTTGTTTTAATTAAACCTTCCGGACCGTCATAGGAAACCCCTATTTCATCTCCGAGTTTCAATGAACTAAGCTGATTTCCCTGTACAAAAACCCTTAAAGTCAGATGAGAAAGATCCGTTACTTTAATTATTTTTCTTCCTGCAGGGGCCATTTCACCCAAACGTGCATACTTTTCAATCACATTGCAGTCGAACGGGGCTGATATATAGCTTTTTTCAATCTGATCGTCGATTTGCATAATCTGAACATCCATTGTTTTCAGTTCAGCAAAAATGGTTTTCTTTTGTGAATCAAAGCCGGACATTTGCACCTTTAATACTTCCAGTTGAGCCTCCAGATCATCCAGTTGTTTTTTGGTAGCCGCTTTTTCAAGAAAAAGAGTTCCAAAGCGCTTAATTTCTTTTTCAAGGTTTTCTTTATTCACCTGAACTAGCTTTTTTTGATCTTCTATCTGTTTAATGCGACTTTCTATAGCATTCCTGCCGGCATTCAGCTGTAGTTTTTTAAGGTATAACTGGGTGGTATCAATAATGGCTATCAGATTCCCTTTCATAAGCCTGTCCCCTTCATTAACTTTCATTTCCAAAATTCTTCCGCTTGTTTCAGAGGAAATAAAAGTATCTTCTGATTCAAAGTTTCCATAGGCAAATGCTTCGGGTTCCTTATCGGAACAGGAAAACATGATAAAACCTAAAAAAAGTACTGTTGAAATAAATCTAATCGATTTCATGTTATTGAATTTTTTATATTTCACCTTTAAAATAGTTGTAAGTGGCAATGGATTTCTGCCATGCAATTTCCTCTGATAGTAATTGAAGCCGGGTAATTTTAACCTGGTTTACCATTTCGAGGTAATCGTTAGTTTTAACAATTCCCTCCTCCAGCCGGGATTCATATATTTTTTCGATTTCTTCCCTTTTTCCAAGAATGACCCGGAGGTTTTTAATGGCCTCCTCATGAATTCTGATTTCGGATAAGTAATTTAAAAGAGCCTGATTTATTTGATCTTCAAACTCCTTTTGCTGATTATCAATTAGAACGGACTGATAATGTAAATTTTGCTTTTCCCTGCCGGAATTCCTCCAGTCCCAAATATTCCATTTTAATCCGGCACCCACATAATAATAGCCACTGAATTCATCCTTTAACATATTCAGGCCCGGGTTCCCATATCCAAACTGTCCGAAAGCAAAAACCAAAGGCATCCTGTTTTTATCCAGAATATTGGCCGAAGCAGCCAGTAAGTCTTTCTTTATTGTGAAAAGTTCAAGCTCTTTGCGACTTATTGCAGTCCCGGAAATGTCAAGCTCACTATAGGAATAAACCCTGTTCTCATCCAATGTAAACCCACATTTCTGTGACAGAATTTCTTCCAGGTTCGCTTTTTTCAATTCAACTGATCGTTTGTTTTGCTCAAGATTCAGAATCTCAATCTCCAACAGGTTCAGATCGGACTCCATCATGACCCCGTTTTTTATCCCTGACTGAATGATTTTTTTATTTTCAACCAGGATTTCAAGCATTAAATTCTGAATCTTTATATGTTCCTGAAGCTGTAATATATTAAAATAGAGATCTATCACTTCTGACTTAACAATTTCCAGGTGGCTTTCCAATTCCTTCAGCGAAGAAAGTTTGTTAATTTCTTCCATTTGCTTCTTTTGCTTTATTCGGCCCCCGTCATAAAGGGTTTGTTGAATATCCAGGTAAAGTTTATATTGATCTTTGGGTGCCGATGGAAAACTCACATCCGGTATGGGAAGGTCAATGTCAATCTCAATGGCTTCAGACTGATAGCTAAACTGTCCTTTTAAATCAAGCCTGGGTTTCCATTCAGCATCCGTTGATTTCATCTTATTTTCGGCCATGAATTCTATCATCTCCAAATCTCCACTCCGGGGATGGTTCTGGATAGCAGCGCTAAGGCATTCTTCAATGCTAATAGTCTCCTGTCCATAAAGAAAAACAGGCAGGAGTAAAAGATGTATAAAAATTAGTGTCTTCATATCCGGACTTTTATTGATTGTATAAAATTCTCTTTTAAAAATTTAATTCTTTCTTCCATCAGATTTGTAAATACCTTTTCATCTTCCAATTGAAGAATTTCTGAAAAAACAGGTTTTGCAGCAAAGGGAAATACAACCATGGAAACCAGACTCATAATTATTTGCAGGGGATCGCATTTTATGATCCTGTTTGCTTTCATAGCTTCCTCGAGCTCATAAAGTATTGGGACCCGATGACTAAATTTCGATTTTACCATCTTTACAAGAAATTCAGGATTAGCTGATA
>CBDUPM010000250.1:0-4832 GCA_965369105.1 uncultured Bacteroidales bacterium
GACCTTTTTGATTTTTCCTTCATTTAAAAAGAAGGCAGAATTAAAAAGGGTTTTACCCTGTTCATCCGGATTTATAGAAGGAGCGCCTATTATCACACCTATCTTTTTACAAATCCGGGCAATTTTTTGAATCTCCTGCATGCAATTTTCAACAAAGTCTTTCCTTTCCAATAAATCAAGTGGGGGATAGCCACAGACCGATAATTCAGAAAAAACAATCAAATCGACATTTTTTTCCTGGGCTTTATTGATCTGAAAAACAATTTTATTGGTGTTTTCCAGAAAGTTACCTATATGATAATCTAATTGTGCAAGTGCAATTTTCATGAACGGGATTTTCCAAATTATAGATTAAGAATTAAAACAGAATCCCTAAAATAAGGGAAAAGGATTGTGTCGTAAGCTTCTCTGAAGGGCGATTGGTAACATCCATTATTCCTGAATTATAACCAATTCCACCAATAAGTGCCGTATTCCCTCCCAGGCTGTACTCTATTCCACCTTCAATAAAATAATTGAAATTCAGACTTCCGATTTCATCTTTAAGATCCGATTTATTGAATGAGCCGGATTCAGAATTTCCTTTGGATTTAATATTGAACATAGAATTTATCCCGGTATTTAACCAGATGGTGGTGTAACCTATTTCAACAGATTTAAATTTAAGGCCAACAGGTATGGCAATGTACTGAAGCCGATAATCAATTATATCCATTGGTTCCAGCAATATTTCATTCTCACCTGAACTCAGATAGATACTGTCTGAATAGGAAACTCCTCCTCCCAGACTATTAATAGTAAGGCCCGTGGTAAAAGCATATTTTTCAGCAAAAAAGAAATCCAGCTCAATACCCGTATTCAAACCCAGCAGACTACCTTTTGTTTCAAAATTTGCATCGCCTCCCTGTAACCAGACTATCTGTGGACTGGCCAGGAAACTAAAACGTAAATCCTGGGAACCGGCATGGCTTAGAAACGCAAATGCCAGACAAATCAATACTAATGTTTTTTTCATTTTAATAAATTTTATTTTTACAAAAATAGAATAAATACTCATACTTTTTTTTTGAATTATTCCACTTTAATTTGGCAGGATCAGGAATTCTTATTCTGATAGTAATAATAGTCTTCAAAAAGATGCATACTTTTGTGATTCTAAATTCGGGAAAAATGAAAAAATCTCTCCTAATATTACTGGCTGTCATGCTATTCTCCTGTTCGGGAGAAATTCCTTTAAAAGAATTAAAAAAAATTGATCTGAATGTTGAAATTTCAAGATTTGATCAGGAATTATTTTCTATGGACACGGATACCATCGGATCTGCTATTTCATGGTTTTATGAGTCTTACGACGATTTTTTTGATGTATTCGGGTTCTATGTAATCGGCATAGGCAGACCTACCGAGAAAAGTTATCCGGGTCAGTTGAAGCAGTTTATTACGGATCCTGATAACAGGGAAGTATTTGACGCGGTACAACAGAATTTTGCAGATCTATCGGGATTGGAAAAAGAATTTGAAATGGCATTTAAAAACTATAAGTATTATTTTCCAAACGATACAATCCCTGAAGTTGTGAGTTTTATTGGCGGATTTAATTATCCGGGATTTACCGTTTCCAATTATCTGGGTATTGGACTGGATATGTACCTGGGAAGCGAATGCGTTTTTTACAAGCAATTAGGATTAGCAGAATATCTTATCCGGAATATGAAAAAAGACAGAATTGCGGTTGAATCCCTTTACAACTGGGCCAATAAAAAAGTACCTTATAGTGATGAAAAAGACAATGTCCTGTCCAGAATGGTTCATGAAGGAAAAATAATTTTCCTGCTTTCAAAGTTGTTTCCGGATAAATCGATTGGTGAAATTCTTGGATTTTCACCGGAAGCTGAAAAATGGGTAGAGAATAATGAAGAGCAAATGTGGGTGTACCTGATTGAGAATAAACTTTTGTATTCCAATGTCCTAATGGATATTCAGAAATTAACGGGCCCGGCTCCTTACACTTCCTTTTTCAGCAGGGAATCACCCGGCAGGGCGGCAGTCTATAATGGCTATAGTATAATCAATGAATTTGCAAAGAGAAATAAGCAATTGAGTTTACCGGAAATTATAGCCAACAATAATTACCAGGATATATTACAGAAATCCCGTTATAATCCCAAAGCTAAATAAAAAAGGGGCTGTCCCAAAAACAATGCAGACAGCCCCTTCAGTAAAACCTGATACTTTAATTTACTTCAATACAAGTTTCTTAGTAACATATTGATCATTGATATGAATGCGCACATAGTATAAACCATTCTGATGATTCATATCGCTTCGTGAAATTTCAAATTTATGATCCCCGGCAAACATTTCTTCAGAATGCAATACAGCAATTTGTTGTCCGGTTAAATTATAAAGCTCGATTTTAACCTTCGATTGCTTGTTCAGACTGAAAAATACATTTGTAATTTCCCCAAATGGATTCGGATACATCTGAAGCTTGATCTGAGAGGAAAGTTCATTATTGATTCCGGTTGCCAGCTTATTATCCTCCAGGTTCGACAGGGAGTGAACAAAGGGGCCGGCACTTCCTTTTTTATCCAGCAAACCTGCCGGATCGCAAGGTTCGGGTAATACACCACCTACCCTGTAATACATTCTTTGAGTATTTGCCCCGGCATCGGTATCGGTATAAACATTTGTACCACTTACCACATCAATCTGAACCAGGTCGGTAGATGTTGAATCGGTGTTCCTGAAAATCACGAAATCAGAGAACTCTACTGCTTCATCTTCGATTTCATAATCCTGCCACAACAGGTTTACACCGCCATCAGAGCTGGTGTACTGCAGGAACAGAGTTTTATGGTAATGGCTCAGGTCTGATTCATTTCCGCAGGTATCAAGGGCTGAGATTTTGTATAAATACTGTGTCTTCTCAGGTTCGCCGGTCATGTCAGTAAAGGATGGGAAATCATCAACAGAGACACTTCCCAGTAAATTATAGATACCTCCTGTTCCCAGCCTGTAAACGTTATAGGACGCAATTCCCACATCTGGAGTTTTATACCATACCACCATATTTTTACCTGTTTCCAGGTCGATGGTAACAATACAAATCTTTTCTTCATTATAAGGATAACTTGCTATAATTGTTTTTTCCGTTGTACCGGAAGAACAACCGTTTTCGATTACTGCGAGGCTAACGATTTTGCTTCCTTCGGTAGCATAGCTTACCTGCACAGGGCCCTGTCCGCTACCGGTTTGAGTTCCTCCGGCAGTTCCCCAGTTATAGGTGGCCCCTCCCGGAGCAGTTCCGGTATAGTTCAGGGTTGCCGGATCATCTGCACAAACAGCAACCGGAGCATCAAAATCAGAAGTAGGAACGACCCTTATTTCGACCGTTTTCATGGTTGTATCAGAGAAGCAACCATCTTTTTCCACCACCAATGACAGGTTTTTCACACCCAGGTTATCGGATGCCCAGTTTACTGAAGGGCTGGCCCCGGTAATCCCGGTGCTTGATAAAGAATCCTCAAATAACCAGAAGAAATTGTCAATTCCACTGGTTCCTGTATGACTGAATGCTCCGAAGGCATCACCGCAAATAAACGCAGGTGCGCTAAAGCTGGATGTAGGAATTATATTAACCGTTACAGCCACGGCATCTGTATTGGAACAGCCATTTTCATCTGTAGCCGTTACCGTAAAGTTGGTGGTTCCAACCGGGGGTGAAGCCAGTGGATTCTGAATATCGCTGGAGTTAAGGTAGGCCCCATTATTCCAGGAATATATCACACCGCCTGTGGCTATCAGCTGGATGCTGTCTTCGTCACAAATGGTCACATCATCACCGGCACTTACTTCCGGCAGATCGAAAACGTTCAGATTAATATCATCTGAAACAGATATTCCGCAAAGGTTGGTTACAGTCACACCATAATTTCCGGTGGTGCTGGCAGAAATCTGACCTTCGGCAGAACCCGTGCTCCACAAGTAACTGCAATTGATGTTATTCTGGAAACTGTCGGCTACCATCAGGTGAGATCCTGAAGCACAGAATTCCACATCTGCATATAGATTTACTGTTGGAGTGTAGCAACCACCGGATGCAGTTCTCTGGATTTCTCCGGCATCCCCAACAGTCCAGCCGTCTTTATCATCAATCATGATCATATCATACATCTGGTTGGCATCATCCACTTTTTGCGCATACCAGGTTAGACCCCCATCATTAGTTTTTAGTACACTTCCTTTGTATGAAGAAGTATTGTAGTCATATATCTGACCTGCGATATAACCATTATTCGCATCCAGGAATTGAACATCCCAGGGATAACCGGCAGGTAGGTTAGTGGATAGACTTTCCCAGGAAGTTCCACCATTGGTAGTTTTAATAAGGTGTCTGTAACTTCCTGCACCGGTCGCAAAACCCGTATTTGCATCTAAAAAGTAAACACTGTTGAGATAGGTGGAATTAAAAGAAGGAAGCTTGGTCCAGCTGGCACCCCCATTTGTTGTATTTACAATCACACCGTTATGGCCTACTGCCCATCCTGAACTTGCATTTATAAAATGAAGTCCTTTGAGGTTAACATCTGTTACCGGAACAGCATCGTTTTTCCAGTTTTGTTTTACCCAGGTGGTACCACCGTCTGTTGTCTTGATTATTAGTCCTCCCGTTCCCACTGCATAACCGGTAGTGGCTGATACGAACTGAATATTATAAATATAGGGATATTCATCCAGACCCAGTTCAGTGTATACGTCATAGAAAGTCCAGTTTGATCCTCCATCCACAGTTTTACCAATGGTATAATAACCTCCAACGAATAGGGTTG
>CBDUPM010000251.1:0-4813 GCA_965369105.1 uncultured Bacteroidales bacterium
CATTGCGGCAGGTAATGGGGGTGGAACGATGGTAAATGAATATACCCTTATGATGGATGTTCAATTACCTACACCCGGTCTTTGGCATCCCTTTTTTCAAACCGATTTGGCAAATGCAAGTGATGCAGACCTTTGGTCCAGAGCCAATAATTCTTTTTTAGGCACAGGCTCATTGGGCTATGGAAGCAAAGAAGTTATGTATGGCTTTTGGTACAGGATGGTAATTTCTGTAAAAAACGGAACATCATTCCAGGTATTTATGAATGGTGAGCTTTTCCTTGAAGGCAATGTACAGTCTCTGGATGGAAGATATGCTTTGGCAGATGCTGTACTATTATTTACAGACGACACTCCCGCTAACGACAATCCTATGATTTGCGCAGAATTAGCTGTTTGGGATGTTGCTCTGACAGAAGCCCAAATAATTGAATTAGGCTCTGTTCCTATTGTAGCAACTACAGGAATTACAGTTAGTGGTGAAGGTGATGTTAGCGTTATCGACACGGATAAGGGCAGCCTGCAAATGATGGCAGATGTTCTACCTGCTGATGCAACTTATAAAACTCCTGTCTGGTCTGTAACAGATGGTACGGGTAGTGCTACGATTAGTTACACAGGCCTACTAACAGCCACAATGGATGGAACTGTAACAGTTACAGCAACTGCTAAGGATGATCCTGGAATTACAGGTACGAAAGAAATTACAATCAGCAATCAGATACTGGTGGTGGATGCAGTAGGATCCTGGAAGTTTGATGATGCCGGAGATATGCTAAAAGCAGAAACAGGTTTAGCTCTTGAACTGACCGGAACCCAGGTATCTGTTCCGGGACCGCAGACAGGTAATTTAGCAACTGAAATTGGTACAGGAAGCTATTTAAAATTAACCCATGGGATTGCTCCTAACGGGGGTGGAACCAAAGTAAATGAATATACCATTATGATGGATGTACAATTGCCCACTCTGGGTATCTGGCATCCTTTTATACAAACCGACATAACCAATACCAGTGACGCAGACCTTTGGGCCAGAGGTGCTGAAAGTACTTTAGGGACAGGTGCATTGGGCTATGGAACAAAGGCTCTTATGGAAGGTGTTTGGTACAGGATGGTAATATCTGTAAAAAATGGTACTTCATTCCGGGTATATATGAATACCGAGCTTTTCCTTGAGGGTAACGTTCAGTCAATAGATAATGACCGATACTCTTTAGCTGAAGCAATATTATTATTTGCAGACAATACGCCATCTGACGATAATCCTGTTGTTTGTTCAGAAGTAGCCATTTATGATGTTGCTCTAACAGAACCTCAGGTAATTGCATTAGGTTCCGTTCCGCTAACTCTTGCCACTAGTATTACAGTTAGCAGTGAAGGTGATGTCAGCATTATTGATACGGATAAAGGCACCCTGCAAATGTTGGCAACTGTTCTTCCGGCCGATGCTACTTATCAGGATCCTACATGGTCAGTTACTGATGGAACCGGTAGTGCTACAATTAATGCAACCGGCCTGTTAACTGCAGTAGAAAACGGAACCGTAACGGTTATTGCAACTGCTAAAGATGGTTCAGGAGTAAACGGCACAAAAGAAATTACCATCAGCAATCAGGTTGTGACCATTGATGATTTCAACATGATTAAAGACGGTCATTTTGATATGGATGGAGCTATTTACCCAGCCGGCACTCTGGCTCCATATTGGGGTGGTTGGTCAGGAAATGGCGGAACAGCCAGTGTGGTTGACGGTGTTTGCACCATTACTCCATCTGTTGCTGCTCAAAGCTGGCAGTTACAGGTTACCCAACTTGGGAATAATAACGATTGGGAACTTGTTAATGAAGTAGACTATGTTGTAATGTTTGACGCATGGGCTGCAGCCGATAGGATTATCAGTGTCGATTTTGAAGATCAGGAATCAACAGGCTATGCACGTTTTGGTACTTCAACCGATCCGGATGCAAATAATGGCGAATCAGACTGGACTTTTAACCTGACTACTGAAAAGACAAGCTTTACAAGAGTATTTACCTGTACGAAAGCCCTGGAAAACTCCATTTATAAATTCCTGATTTCAGGAGGCGCAGCAGTTGATGTAGCTTATTTCGATGATATTTATCTCATGAAAATGGCTGATGTGGGCAACATTCCCGGATCTGTTTCTGTTGCTTCAATCACGGTAACCGGAGAAGCTGGTGCAACCACGATTGATACTGAAATGGGAACTCTGCAGATGAACGCAGAAATTCTTCCTGTTGATGCTACCATTATGAATATTGCATGGAGCGTTGCTGACGGAACGGGTACTGCTACCATAGATTCCAAAGGACTGCTTACTGCAGGATCCAATGGTACCGTTACAGTTAAGGCCACTTCTAAAGATTGGGTTGGTGTTGAGGGTACGCTTGAAGTAACAATTTCCGGTCAAGGAGTAGGAATAGCTGGAAAAACTGCAGAATCTATCAAGGTTTATCCAAACCCGGCAATGAATGAATTAAACGTTACTTTTGTTACTCCAAATGCTAATGTTGTGATTTACAATAGCCTGGGAAGTAAAATTGAAGAACTAAAAGCTAACGGAACTCAGGTTAGATTTGACGTAAGCAAGTATCCTCATGGAGTATATTTTGTGAAAGTTAACAATGAAACTGTTGTAAAATTTATCAAATAAAATAACCTTTCTTCCTATATTCAGGAGGCTCTGAATTACTAAGCCCTATGCAGCCTTCCTGAATTTAGACAAATGATTTTATAACACTTTTAAAGGTAAATTTTTCTTTTCTTTTTTGAGTTTAAAAAAAGGGGGCCTCTTTTAAGGAGGCCCTTTTTTCTTATCTGGGAAATTTTGATTGGCCTTTAATAGAAAAAGCAAAGTTTAAAGAATTTATCAAAAAGAGACTATCAATCCTGGATCAATTGTCAGAATTAAAAAGATTTTCCCTGAAAGCCTTTGAAACTACAGCTGCTTTTGTATTTACTTCCAGTTTCTTATAAATATTCTTAATATGAGTATTCACAGTATGGAAACTCAGGAAAAGCTTATCGGCTATCTGTTGCTTTGTCAGACCGGAGACAATATACTGGAGAATTTCTTTCTCTCTGTCAGATAAACCATAATCCGATTTACGGGTCTTTATTTTCGAAAATAATTGAAGGACTTTCTGAGCAATTCTCAGGTTCAGGGGGGCTCCTCCGGAAAGTACTTCCCGTATGGATTCTACAATTTTTTCCTGGGTAGAATCTTTCAGAAGATAACCATGTGCCCCTTCGCAAAGAGCATCAAAAACCGTATCATTATCTTCATAAATGGTAAGGATCACGATGTGGATTTCATCGGAGTAGGACTTAAACTTCTGTATTCCTTTTATCCCGCTCATCCCGGGAAGTCCAATGTCCAGTAATATCACATCAGGATAAACCTCTTTTTCCATTGTAGCTAATGCATCTTCACAAGTAGAAAAAACATGCTGACATGACATATCCACCGCATTGTTTATTACTGTTGCAAGACTTTTCCTGTAACGGGAATTATCCTCAACCATCCAGATGTTTACCGGAACAGCCCTGTTTTCGATAATATCAATCATCTTCTATTCAGAATATTTTATCCTTTTGTTCGACTTTTGTAAAGATAGTATACTAAATTTTCTACGGTGTTTCAAATCCCTTTTTTTAATTTTTAATGGAAGGGTAAGAATCACGGATGTACCTTTTCCTATGCTGCTGTTAATTTTAATTCCGGCATATATTTTTTTTGCCCGGTAATATAAGTTTGTGATTCCGCCGAAGCTTTTCTTTTCATCCAGATCAAAACCTTTACCGTTGTCAGAGATGGATATTTGCAAAACATTTTGGTTTTTACTTATGCTGATATTGCAAACATTTGCACCGGAATGCTTCACAATATTTGTCAGAGTTTCCTTATAAATTAAAAACAAGTTACGCCTGATTTCCAGCTTTAATGAATCCATTTTAATTCCTTCGGAGACTTCAAATGTCCATTTCATCCCGGCAAGCATGGTAGAGGCCTTTTCTCTCATTTTGAAGAGCAAATTCTCTCCCCCATCATTTTTGGGATTTATAAACCAGATGATATCCCTAATTGAATCCATCGTTTCCCTGGCCGTTTTATAAATATCAGAAGCGAGTTCATATTCCGTTTCATTTTCGGTATTATTAAGCATTAATTGTTGGCTATCGACGCTGATGCTGCTTAAATTGCTTCCCATTTCATCATGTAAATCCCTTGAAATATTTAATCGAATCCTTTCAATTTCTACCAGGTACCAGAACCTTAATCGGGCAACCGCAATACCAATCCCAAAAATAGCCAGTAATCCCAGAATTTTTACCCACCAGGTATTCCACCACGCCGGCAAAATGTTAATCGGCAGGGATACCGGATCACTCCAAACCCCATCAGCATTTGCCGCTTTTATTAAAAACTGAAATGAGCCATTATGAAGATTTGTATAATAAGCCACATTCCGTGTTCCCGAATAAACCCATTTCGGATCTATTCCCTCCAGGATGTATGCGTATTGATGTTTTTGAGAGGGTGCCATATCAAGGGCTGTGAACTCAATGGAAAAGAAATTCTTATTGTGCGGAAGTAAAATTTCCTTAGAAGCCGGTACTGTTTCCTGCTTATCTGTTTCTTTATCAAAAATAGTTAAGGAGGTAATTGTTACAAGAGGTGGAATCGTATCTACAAAAACAGAGTCCGGATGAAATTGTACGAAGCCGTTTATTCCTCCGAAATACATGATTCCTTTTTCATCCTGAAAGCTGGCACGCCAGTTAAATTGATTAT
>CBDUPM010000252.1:0-4800 GCA_965369105.1 uncultured Bacteroidales bacterium
GGACTGGCGCTCAAATGGTGAAAAAGCTTTTAAAGCATTTGAACAAAATCATTATGATATCTGCCTGCTCGATGTTATGATGCCCTTAAAAGACGGATTTACGCTTGCTTCTGAAATCAGGATGCTGGATAAAGACATGCCAATCGTATTTCTAACCGCTAAATCCATGAAAGATGATGTTCTGGAAGGATTCAGCCGGGGAGCAGATGACTATATTACCAAGCCTTTTAGCATGGAAGAACTCATCTTTCGGATTGAGGCAATAATGAGAAGAATTAAAGGAGGCTCCGATGCAAAAGAAAACCTTTTCGAAATTGGAAGTTATTCTTTTGATGCCCAGAAACAGGTTTTAAGCAGGGAAAAATCGGAACAAAAACTTACCACCAAGGAAAATGATTTATTAAAACTTCTGGCTAACAATATGAATCGTGTTCTGGAAAGAAACTTTGCCTTAAAAGCAATTTGGATTGATGATAACTATTTCAATGCCAGGAGTATGGACGTCTATATTACCAAATTGAGAAAATATCTGAAAGAAGATGAAAAAGTTCAGATTATTAATGTCCATGGAAAAGGCTACAAGCTTGTGGTAGAGGAATAAGAAGTTTCCGAATATCCATTCACGTAAATTTCCCGGGATTAATTTTAATAGAAAAATAATTTGCTGCTTTCGGAATTTTAACTTAATTTCACAACATTAGAAAGTAAGATTGCACAGCACGGAATCCATACAGCCCATAATGGCGGAGAAAATTAATCGCCTGAATAAAATTACTGTATTGAATATAGTGAGGGATGAGAAGGAAATATCCAGGGCTGAAATCGTTAAAATATCCGGACTGAGTGCTCCCACCGTAACCCGCATAGTAGACAGCCTGATTCATAAAGAAAGACTCCTGGTCGATGCAGGTATGGGTGAATCCAGCGGAGGCCGCCCCCCTCTCCTGGTAGGTTTTAACGGTACCGGAAATTTCGTTATCGGAATCGACTGGGGCCGTACCCATATTCATGGGATCGTTTCCAATTTGAATGCGGAAACCGTTTGGAGTATTGATATTCCCGTTTCGGCTGAGGGAAATTTTGTAAATGATCTTTCAAAAGTAAGAGTTCTTATTCGCGAGTTAATAGATCATTCCGGAGTGGACGAAAATAAAATCCTGGGAATTGGAATGGCCGTTGCCGGTTTTGTAAATCATAAAACCGGAATTGTTGAATTTTCTCCAAATTTTGGTTGGAAAAACATTCATGTTAAGAATGAATTTCAGGATAGCTTCAATATTCCTGTTTTTGTGGACAATGTATCCCGATTAATGGCTTTGGGTGAATTATCCTACGGTCTGGGTGATAAAATAAAAGATTTTGTATTCATAAATATTGGATATGGAATAGGCTCGGGGATCATATTGGAAGGAAAACCGGTTTATGGATATGATGGATTTGCCGGGGAAGTCGGACATACCAGGATTCATATCAATAAGCCGGGAGGAAGCAGAATCTGCGTGTGTGGTAAATCTGACTGCCTGGAGTGTTATGCTTCTGGAAGGGGAATTTTAGAAACCGCTATGGAGAACCTGGACTTAAATAAGCAAAGCCTGCTATGGAAAGAATATAAGAATGATAAAGAAAAGATATCGACCGAAATTATTTCCGGATTGGCAAAGGAAGGGGATGAATTTTGTAAAAAAATTATGGAAGATGCTGCTGAAATCTTAGCAGTTTCATTTGCGAATTATGCGAATATTGTTAATCCGGGAGCCATTATACTGGGAGGAAAAGTTACCGGAGCCGGTGATTTTTTCTTTGAAAAGATCAGGGAGGTATTTCAGAATGAAAGTCTTAAAAATGTCTCGAGGCCTGTAAGAATTTTAAAATCCGGAATTTTAGGTGAAGCAGGAGTAAAAGGAGCCATCGCCCTGATCTTAAAAGAAGTGCTTGAATTAAATGTAACCAAAACCTGAATATTTTATGTTAAAAGGTATTTCACCCCTGATCAGCCCTGAACTCCTTGAAGCCCTTGCCCGCATGGGACATGGTGAAGAGTTGATCCTAGCAGATGCACACTTTCCGGCTGAAAGTTATAACAATCGCATAATCAGAGCGGATGGACTAAGAATCCCGGATTTACTGGAAGCCATATTGCCACTTTTTGAACTGGACTCATATGTTCCTTCTCCAATGGCAATGATGGCTGCTGTAAAAGGGGATAAGCTGGATCCGGAAGTTGAAAAATCCTATTTGCAGAGGATTTACAAAACCAATCCGGATGTTCCCCCCATAGAAAGAGTGGAACGATTTGCGTTTTATGAAAGAGCGAAATCTGCATTTGTTATTGTCATGACCGGCGAAACGGCTAAATATGGAAATATAATACTTAAAAAGGGCGTAACCCCAATGGTATAATCAGAAATTAATTCATAAAAATGACTGAAAACACAAAAGTTGTAGAAAAGAAGTATATTCTTGCTTTTATCCTCATTACCTGCCTGTTTGCCCTTTGGGGATTTGCAAATGACATTACTAACCCCATGGTTTCGGCTTTTAAGAAAGTACTGAAAGACCTCAGTAATACGGAAGCCGCCCTCATTCAGCTTGCCTTTTATGGTGGATATGCAACCATGGCAATCCCGGCAGCGATTTTTATAAAAAGATTTACCTATAAAGCAGGAGTTTTAGTAGGCCTGGCCCTCTACTCAATTGGAGCTTTATTGTTTTATCCGGCAGCTTCTTATGAGGCATTTGGTTTTTTCCTGGCTGCTCTTTATATCCTGACTTTTGGCCTGGCCTTTCTTGAAACAACAGCAAACCCCTTTATATTGTCCATGGGTAGTCCGGAAACGGCAACAAGGCGGTTAAATCTGGCTCAATCTTTCAACCCTATCGGGTCTCTGGGAGGTATGTTAACGGCCCAATTATATATTTTGGTTTCATTAAAATCGGATGACTATAGTGCAGAAGCCTATTCAGCACTTTCCCTTTCCGAGCAGGCAAATATCCGGACCCATGATCTCGAGATGATCCGGAACCCATATGTAATGCTCGGTTTCTTTATCCTGGTTATGTTTATTATAATCGCTTTTGCGAAAATGCCTAAAAAAGAAGACAGGGACAGAAGTCTTGACATTAAAGCTACTTTTCAGCGGCTTTTGGCCAATAAAAGATATTATGAAGGGGTAATTGCACAGATGTTTTATGTAGGTGCGCAAATAATGGTCTGGACCTTTATTTTCCAGTATGTGGATGTCTTGAATGAAAGCAGATCTGCTGATAACCAGCTGGTTGCAACCTGGTACAATATGACCGCCATGATCATGTTTCTGACCGGCCGGTGGATCTGTACCTATTTACTTAAGTTTATTAATTCAGGCCGCCTTCTTATGATCTTTGCAATTGCTGCCATGATAATGACCCTTGGAGCCGTTTTCGCTCCCGGTATGGCAGGCTTGTTCTTTTTGGTAGGCATATCGGTTTTCATGTCACTGATGTTCCCGACTATCTATGGAATTGCCCTCAGGGATCTGGGGGATGATGCCAAACTTGCATCTGCCGGACTGGTTATGGCCATTGTGGGTGGAGCGCTTATGCCACCCCTGCAGGGAAGAATGCTGGATATTGGAGGAGATAAGTTTAATGATGTTCTGATCCTGGGAGTCCCGGAAGTAAATTTCTCCTACATGCTTCCATTTATCTGCTTCATTTTTGTTGCAATTTATGGATACAGAAGTTTTAAAATACATTTGAAGTAGAACCTGAATGGAACAAGATTGGTTATAAAATCTTGTAAAGATAAATTCACAACCTTAGAAAGTATGAATAGGAAAGAAAAATTAAAACAGGCCATTTCACAGGATAAAATACCTCTTTTGAAATTACATAATGGAAATACTATCCCCGGAATCGGACTGGGAACCTTTGGCTCTGATACCTATTCAGCCGTGGAGGTAGCAAATGCAGTTCGCTACGCTATAGAAATTGGGTACCGCCATATTGATTGTGCTTCTGTGTATGGTAATGAAAAAGAAATCGGGCAGGTATTGAACGAAATGATAAGTAAAAAAAGGATAAGGAGGGAAGAATTGTGGATTACCTCTAAGGTATGGAATGATATGCATAATGCCGGAGATGTAATTACCGCCTGTAAACAAAGTTTAAGAGATTTGAAACTGGATTATCTCGATTTATACCTGGTGCACTGGCCTTTTCCAAATTACCATGCTCCCGGATGCGATATCCATTCACGAAATCCGGATTCACGACCCTATCAGCATGAGGATTATATGATTGTCTGGCGTCAGATGGAATATCTCCTGGAGGAAGGATTGGTGAGAAATATAGGTACATCCAATATGACCATTCCCAAATTGGAGCTGTTGTTAAAGGATGCAAAGATTAAACCCGCAGTGAACCAAATGGAATTGCATCCTCATTTTCAACAAACGGAACTATATGCTTATGTACTTAAAAATAATATCCTGCCGGTTGGCTATAGTCCGATAGGTTCACCTCACAGGCCCGAAAGAGATAAGACCCCGGATGACACGGTAGATATTGAGGATCCGGTTATTGTAAGAATTGCCGGAAGATTAAAGCTTCATCCGGCCCTTGTGTGTTTGAAATGGGCTGTTCAAAAGGGACATATTCCAATTCCATTCTCGGTTAAGCCAGATAAAATTTATTCTAACCTTGAGGCCGTTACAAAGGACATGCTGACGGATAAGGAAATGTTGGAAATAGAGGGAACTGACAAAGATTGCAGGTTAATCAAAGGTCATGTTTTCTTATGGGAAGGAGCTCATGACTGGC
>CBDUPM010000253.1:0-4791 GCA_965369105.1 uncultured Bacteroidales bacterium
AATGGTATTTTCAGCCAGGCCCAGACGCTTTAATTCATTTAAAACTTCACCGGTCAGTTTATCTGCAAAGCTTGTGCTTGCAAAATAGCCGTGCCGCATCATTTTATGCCATTCATCGGTTCCCGGTTCATATTCTCCGGGATGATAAGATCTGAATTCCCCGCTCCCACGCAAAACTTCCGGCGCATCAATTGGCCGATAACGGTTTTCAGCGATTCTTATTGAATCCCTGTTGTATAAATCCCAATATTTTTTAGGTGCATAAAAAGGCAGGTGCGGCCTGATAAATCCACAAGCCAGGAAAAAGGGTTCTCCGCTTTTTTTTAGCCTTTGTAAATCCTTAATTGTTTTTTGAGCAACCAAAGCATCACGATAAACATCATCCGAAACCTCAGGCGCCTCATAAATTCTACCCTGCCCCTGTTTGGTTAATTTTTGTTTTGTGGCAGGATCAAAACTTGCGGTATGACTAATTTCGGGTGCCCATTTATCCTCACTCCAACTTCTTTCCTCAGTATCGTTCCCGTTATGGAATATTTTTCCATTTGATATTGTTGTATATCCGGCTTCTTTAAAAACCTGTGGAAGAGTTTTTGCATCCGGCACGTCCTCATCTGCGCGTGATTTATAGTCAATAAACCGGGTTTTTGTGGGCAGTATTCCTGTGAGCATGCTTGCACGCGATGCTCCACAAACTGGAACATTGCAGTAGGCCCTTTGAAACAATATTCCCTCGGAGGCCAGATTATCGATATTCGGGGACAGGACCTGTGTTTCACCATAACATCCTAATTCCGGTCGTAAATCATCAATGGCAATAAACAGGATGTTTGGTTTTGGTATTTGTTTTTCCATACCTGAAGAACAACTTCCAAGTAAGAGCAAAATTATAATTGATATGTATATCAAATTCTTCATCCTAAGTCTTTCTTTTTTAATTATAATAGCTATTTCACTATTTCATCAAATAGTCCAATATCAGGTAGTCTTCATCCTTTAAAGTATTCTCCAGTGAATCCGGCACCTCCCTGAATGATTCCTCCCGGTCAAGTTTAAAAGCACGAGGCTTAATAAGGGGCATATTTCCGGGAGTATCATCCAGAATATCTCCCTGTTGTTTCATCCAGTAAAACATCTGTGTTGCCATCGCCTCTTTTAACTCTTTAAATTCCGGGATCTTTGCAAGATTGTTTTGTTCAAAGGGATCTGCCTCCAGATCGTATAATTCTTCAAAGGGGGTGTTTTTGAATTTCATTGCTCCCATCCTGATAAAAGCATTGACATATTCATTTTCACCAAAATTTTGTTCCATCACTTCCACCGAATTAAAATTCCGGATGTATTTATACTTTTTGCTTCGAATCATCCGGGAAGGAAAAACGGAAGCATGCATAATATTCTGATTGGTTTGAACACCGTACACATATTCGTGAATTTCCTTATTATCCCCTTTCAGGATATTCAGAAAGCTTTTACCGTCTAATTCAGTAATTGCATTTCCCCCGGCCATTTCAATAAAAGTGGGTAATACATCGGTATAATGAATTAATGCATCCGTTTTTGTTCCAGGTTCAATAATTCCCGGCCAGCGTGCCACAAAGGGAACATTCAGTCCCCTGTCGTAAACCGTAAATTTTCCGTTTACACCGTGATCAGCGCTATATATAAACAATGTATTGCTGTTCAAATATTCATCCACCCATCCTAAAACTTTCTCAAGTTGTGAATTATCTTCCTCTATACTACGGTAATAGCCTGCTATTTTTTTCAAATAAGCCGGATTATCCTTGTTATTCTCGTCATAGGGAAAGAACCTATAGTTTTCAGCAGGTTTTGCAGGAACATCAAAATATTTCCCATGCGGGTATTCGGAGGTTATAAACATACAAAAGGGCTTATTGGAAGACCTAAAATAAGCTTTTATGCTATCCATGGGAATATAGTCTCTGGGCATTCCTTCAACTTTAACCGGGTTCCAAACCCGGTCCCAATTATATACATTTGGAGGTTTTACATGACTTTTCCCGGCAAGAATGACTTCATAACCCAAATCGCCCAGATATTTGGTAACACTGATCATATCGGGTTTGGTATTAGAATGGTTTAAGAAACAACCATTTTTTAAAGGATAATTTCCGGTGTATAATTGCGACCGGCTGGGAGCGCATATAGCCTGAGCTGTGAAGGCATTTTTGAATAATACACCTTCTTCTGCCAAACGGTCAACTGCCGGAGTGCTTACTTTATCGTTGCCGTAGCACCCATAATCCTGAATATTTTGATCATCCGCAAGGTAGAAGATCAGATTTGGACGCAGATCTTTATCCGTTTTTGCTTTTACACCGCATCCACTTGTAAAAAACAAGGTAAACAGTGAAAAAACTTTCATCAGTACTTTTAAATCTGTGCCTTTAATTAATCTCATCTTGTTATTAATCGATATTGTAAAATGATTTTCTATCGGGAGGGAAATTCTCATCTAAAATACGATTCATCCTTTCCTGAATTTCTTTGTATTTTGGATTTCCTGCTAAGTTCTCACCTGCTTTACTGTGGTCAACTTTACAAGGATAAAGTTCCACTGAATGCAGTTTTTGTTCACCACTATTTCGCCATTCGGTATACCGCCACTGACCATCAGTTGTAGTAACCCCCATATATTTTTCTCCCCGGGGGTATAAACTATAAGCTGCAATATCCCAACTCAATTTTGGATTATTAAGCAATTCTAAAATGCTTTTCCCATCAACAGGATTCAGGTCCAATCCACAAAGTTCGGCCAGTGTCGGGAATATATCCACATTTTCAACAAGTGCATCCGTTCTGACATTAGTCATTCGTTCTCTAAACGAAGTTTCTCTGCTAATTATCAACGGGACCCGAACATCCAGTTCAAAATTGGTGTGCTTGCACCAGGCTCCATATTCTCCCAATTTCCAGCCATGGTCACTCATTAAAACAACGATAGTGTTTTCGCGCAAATCCAGCTCATCCAAAGTTTGCATTACCTTACCCATTTGTGCATCTATATAGCTCACACAAGCATAATACCCATGCTTTAATTTTTTACTAAGCTCATCATCCAACAAACCTTCTTCAGGAATCCCATGGTACCCCCGTAGCTCATTCCAGCTGGTTAAAGCCAGTGAACTCATTCCCACAGGAATTTCTTTTGAAGGAATGATAAAATCTTCCGGATTATATAAATCCCAGTACTTTTTAGGAGCATTGAAGGGAAGGTGAGGTTTGCTTAAACCGACAACCATCATAAACTTTTCATCTTTAATTTTATGAAGTGTTTCGATGGCATGTTTTGCTGCCCGTCCATCCTTATATGCCTCATCGGGAACATCAGCACACTCAAATGCCACTCCTTTTGATTTTTGTCCGGCAGTTTGCAAACTGTCCTGAATCGCATTATTTCTGGGTAATACGTATGCATTCGGTTCTTTGGGAATATGAATACTCCAGCTTTCAGCATCATCTCTTGTGTGATGATATACCTTCCCGATACTCACGGTAGTGTATCCATTCTCTTTAAAAAACTGAGGTAGTGTTACCATATCTTTATGCTTCGAGCGCAGCGGAGTGAAAATAGAATAAATGCCAATATTTTCAGGTCGTAATCCGGTTAATATACTCATCCGTGAAGGTGCACAAATGGCCTCCTGACAATATGCTTTGTCGAATAATACCCCTTCTTGTGCCAGGGCATCGATATTAGGGCTTTTTATAATTTCGTTGCCGTAGCACCCCAGGTCAGTACGCAGGTCATCTACCAAAAAAACTACAACATTAGGTTTATTCTCCTGGGCAAAAGCCAAACGGATACTTACTAATGCTATACTTAGAACTAAATTTGCTTTTTTCATTAATACAAATTTTTTTTAAGGTTAAGGACTTATTTGTATAAGTTCCACTATTAATATTATTTCCCTGACATTTAATCTCGTTTATACCCTACCTGCCTCCATATGGATAATGAACATTTTCAGTCCTTTCCTTTTCAAATATTAATTCCATACGATCTGCCAGGTCTTTGTGCTGGCCGGCAATATTATTGGTTTCAGTAATGTCTATGCTTAAATCATATATTTCAATGGGGTTCTCTGCACCATAACGTACACCTTTCATGTTACCAATGCGGCAAGCCTGACGAAAAGGATTTGATTCACTGGTTCTGTTGTGGTATTCCCAGTTTAAAAATTCGCGTTGGCCTTCCACCTTGCCGGTTAAAACAGGTAAAAACGAAACACCATTGCTTTGTTCCGGAATATCAATTCCAACAGCCCCGGCAATGGTTGCCATGAAGTCCTGCCCACTTCCAATATAATCAGAAGTTGTTCCGGGCTTAACCTTTCCTTTCCAGTAAACCATCGTAGGAACACGAACTCCTCCTTCATACAAATCGCGCTTATAACCTCTTAGAATTCCGTTGCTGTTGAAAAATTCATGGTCGTGGCCCAATTCTGCATTCGGACCGTTATCGCTTGTAAACAGAATTAGTGTATTATCCAGTTCTCCTATTTCTTCCAGCTTATTTAACATGCGCCCAATCTGCCTGTCAAGTAAGGTGATTTTTGCAGCATGACGGCGTTCGACCTCGGGCCAGCCTTTGTCAGCGTACAATTCTTTATTATGAATATATCGCTCGTGAGCATGGGGTGCACGGTAGGACATAAACAGGAAAAAAGGCTTATCATTTTCCATTTTATTGTCAAACCAGTCAAAAGCCAATTCTGTACGAAATTCATCCTTACTATTCCATTCCGTTTCGTGGTAGTAGATCGA
>CBDUPM010000254.1:0-4786 GCA_965369105.1 uncultured Bacteroidales bacterium
AAACCACTATCGTTATTGGTGGGATCATAATGGTACTCGGCTTGATTGCTACCATATTGTTTGCAGATACTGCCCTGAAGTTTGTATTAATAGTCTCTGCTGTATTATTTGGATTCCAGTTTGCGATCGGTAATCTTCAGACTATTCCAAGTGATCTTTTCAGTGGAAAATCGGTCGGATCCCTCGCAGGTCTGGGTGGCATGGTAGGAGTTTTTTCCGTTATCATTATGAACTTCCTGGTACCCAGGATTGCTGAAGTATCATATACCCCTATATTTATTGGAATTGCAATTTTTGTACCCCTGGGAATAACCGCAATTTATTTCTTTGCCAGGAAAATTGAACCAGTAGAAAAAGAACAAGAATAAATCAATTAATATTTAAAAAAAATAAAATTATGGACTTAAAAGGAAAAGTAGTAGTCGTTACAGGTGGCGCCAGAGATATTGGCCGTGAAATTTCATTAAAACTCGCTGCTTCAGGAGCAAAAGTTGGAATTAACTATTTCGACAATAAAGATGATGCTGAAAAAACCCTGAAAATGGTAAAAGATATTGGTGGAGAGGCAGTTATAATCCAGGGTGATATGACAAAACCCGAAGATGCTGAGAAGCTGGTAATGGAAACAGCAAAGGCATTTGGTGGTAAAATTCATGGTTTGGTAAATGTTGCGGGTGGACTCGTGGCAAGAAAAACCCTGGAAGAAATGGATGTGAAGTTTTGGGATTTTTTAATGGATGTTAATGCCAAAACAGCATTCCTTGCTACCAAAGCAGCTGTTCCAAAAATGACAGATGGAGGGGCCATTGTTAATTTCTCATCACAGGCAGCCCGCGATGGTGGAGGCCCCGGTGCTACCGCCTATGCGACTTCAAAAGCAGCTGTAATGACCTTTACCAGGTCAATGGCAAAAGAACTCGGACCGAAAAATATCAGGGTGAATTCCCTTTGTCCGGGAATGATTGCCACTTCATTTCACGACAGATTTACAAAAGACCAGGTAAGGGCTAATGTTGCTGCAGGTACTCCATTGAAAAGGGAAGGTGATCCGAAAGAAGTAGCAGACCTGGTAGCTTATTTATTATCGGATGAATCAACATTTCTTACCGGAACGAATATTGATATTAACGGTGGACTGTTTTTCTCTTAATAGTTTTTTTTAATATTAGCTTACTTAGTTGAATAAATAGCCGGGTACAATATTTATATATTCCTGCAAAGATGGTATTTTTGTATCCGGCTCTTTAAAATTAAAATAATAATGAAGGTAATTACTTTTGGAGAAGTAATGTTGCGATTGGCAACACCGGGTTATTTGAGGTTTTCTCAATCAAACCAGTATACTGCAACTTTTGGAGGAGGTGAAGCCAATGTAGCCGCTTCACTTGCCAATTATGGAATTCCTGTTGATTTTGTTAGCAGGCTTCCGGAAAACGATATTGGACGTGCCTGTAAAATGGATCTGCAGAAGTATGGCATTGGTGTGGATCATATGATTTACGGAGGAGAGAGGCTGGGAATTTATTTCCTGGAAACCGGTGCCGTCAGCCGGGGAAGTAAAGTGGTATATGACCGGGCTAATTCCGCCATTTCTGAAATCAAACCAGGCATGATTGACTGGCAGAAAGTACTGAAAGGTGCCGACTGGTTTCACTGGACAGGAATTACTCCAGCCATTTCACAGGGGGCTGCGGATGTTTGCCTCGAAGCTATCAAAAAAGCAAATGAATTAGGGGTTACCGTTTCCTGTGATTTAAATTACCGCAAGAATCTGTGGAATTATGGAAAAACTGCCGGTGAAGTAATGCCCGAATTGGTTGCCGGTACGGATGTAATCCTGGGTAATGAAGAGGATGCCGAAAAAGTGCTTGGAATTAAACCCGAAGGGGTCGATGTGACCGGTGGTCATGTGGAAGGTGCTGCCTATGAATCGGTATCAAAACAGATTATGAAGGAGTTTCCAAGATGCAAAAAAGTCATTACAACCCTCAGAGGTTCAATCAATGCGAATCATAATTCCTGGTCAGGAGTGTTATGGGATGGAAAGCAATTATTTGAAGCTCCAACCTATCAGATTACCCATATTGTGGACCGTGTGGGTGGGGGTGACTCTTTCATGGGTGGATTGATCTATGGTCTCCTGACTTATAAGGGAGATGATCAGAAAGCTCTCCATTTTGCGGTTGCAGCCTCCTGTCTGAAACACACCATTTATGGCGATTTCAACCAGGTAACGGTTGATGAAGTGGAAAAATTAATGAGTGGCGATGCCTCCGGCAGGGTAGCCAGATAAAATAAAAATGATAGTATGGCAAAATTTACCAGAATTGAAGTTGCATTAAAGATGAAGGAAACCGGCCTGGTCCCGGTTTTCTATCATAAAGATGTGGATGTTTGCAAACAGGTTGTAAAAGCATGTTATGAAGGAGGAGTTCGTGTTTTTGAATTTACGAACAGGGGAGACTTTGCTACGCTTGTTTTTGCAGAACTGAATAAATGGTCCCTGGAGGAATGCCCGGAAATGATGCTGGGGGTCGGATCGGTAATCGATGAAGGTACTGCTGCCATGTATATTGCCCTTGGAGCAAATTTCATTGTGTCTCCCATTGTGGATGAGGCCATGGCAAGGGTTTGTAATAAACGCAAGGTTGCATGGAGTCCGGGTTGCGGATCGGTCACCGAAATTGCCCGGGCACATGAACTGGGCTCTGAGGTGGTCAAAATTTTCCCCGGAAGTCAGGTAGGAGGCCCTGAGTTTGTAAAAGCCGTAAAGGGCCCTATGCCCTGGTCGAGTATTATGCCAACAGGAGGTGTTTCACCGGATAAGGAGAATCTTGAAAAATGGTTTAAAGCCGGCGTGACCTGCGTGGGAATGGGATCCCAGTTGTTTCCAAAAGAGGTGCTGGATAAAGGCGATTATAGTTTTATTGCCAAGAAGTGCCGGGAAGTACTTTCCCTCATTAAAACCTTTTAATAAGAAAATAATAAACCGGGATAAAGGAGACAGGAAATTTATTTACTGTCTCCTTTTTTTATTCAGGTAAGTAGATAAATTCGTCAAAATCGGCATAAGCCCTTGATGATAAGCTGGCTGTACATGCAAAAAGTCCCAGGTAAATACCCGTGAATCCGCCCGCTGTTTCAGAACTGATATATCTTACATCCATTTTACCGGCCGGAAGGAATTTTTTCCCGTCGGTTGAATAAGCAAATGAATAATAGTCCCTTTCCCCTTTTACCTGCAGGTATATTTGGCCTTCTTTTACTGGTATTTCAAATGCTGTGTGATCCATAACGCCCAACCGGATTCTTAATACCAGCGAACGGGTTTTATTATCTTTCTGTTTCAGGATCAAATCATAATGGGAATTATTATTCATAAATACCGTCAATCCTGCTTCATCCCCCGGCCTGGCCTCATGAAGATTCAACAGGGTAGTTGCCTTAAAATTAATATGCTGCTGCCTTCGGCCGATAAAGGTGGGTGAATCCAGTTCATCCAGTTTTACTGTGCTTGCCTTTAATCGTAAATATCCCTTTTCCGGATTTAAAATATAATTTTCCGGGACAGGATTCCTCAGGTAGTTCCATTCCAGTCCGGTTTTTTTCTCCCTGAATTCTGTCAGAGGATCTTTTTTTGGAAAAGCTTTAAGCGGAAGGGTGGGAACCTCCATATTTAATTGAACGGTTCCGTTGCCATTTACCACGGGCCAGGCGTTTTTATCCCATCTGACCGGGGCCAGGAAGGTTTCCCTGCCCAACATATGGTGAAGCCAGGATTGAGGCCTGAAAGCCAGGAAAACCATCCACCACGAGCCGTCATTGGCCTGGATAATATCTGCATGTCCGGTTCCCTGTATAGGGCTGCTTTGGGTATGTTTATCAATATGAGTGAGAATAGGATTAGCCGGATTGGAATCATAAGGTCCATCAATATTTTTACTTCGGGCAATGGTAACTTTATGTCCGTATTCTGTTCCTCCTTCAGAAATCAAAAGGTAATACCACCCATCTTTTTTGTAGATATGTGGAGCCTCGGGATAACGTCCGCCGGTACCTCCCCAGATCGCTTTGCTTTCCGATAGCTGTTCCCCGGTGATGGGATTGATTTCAGATAAATAAATCGTATTGCCCGGGTTGGATGTCAGGTAACATTTGTCACCCTCAAAATACAAAGAAGGATCAATACCGCCCTGTTTCAGCCAGACCGGCTCCGACCATTCACCGGCAGGATCTTTGGTGTGTACAATGAAATTACCCTTATCCGAAACATTGGTGGTAATCATAAAGAAAGTCCCTTCGTGATACCGGATGGTAGGAGCATATATGCCTCCGGAAACCCTGCATTTTTCCAGGTTTAACTGTGAAGGGCGTGTCAGGCAATGACCGATTTGCTCCCAGTTGACCAGGTCTTTACTATGAAAAACCGGAACTCCCGGAAAGTATTCAAAACTGCTGCTTACCAGGTAGAAGTCATCACCGGCTTTGCAGATACTGGGATCGGGGTAAAAACCCGGGATGACAGGATTGGTGTAGCCCTGGCCGGAAGCCTGACTCATCAGAAAAATTATACTGAATACCAGAATGAATTGTTTTCTCATTATAGAATTTTTTAGAAAACTACAATAATATAATTGTTTGGCAAAAATTACTCCGGTTTTTAATTGGGAGAAATTTATTTAGATTTTTTCTATGCTTTTCTTACTTAATAATCTATACTATATTGATTTGAGATCATGATCCAATTATTCATGAGATTAATACCATCTCAGAATTAATAATAAAA
>CBDUPM010000255.1:0-4768 GCA_965369105.1 uncultured Bacteroidales bacterium
ATTGTTAAATATTGTTATTGAACCCGGTTCCCTGTTTTGTACTTCCTCTGACACCTGAACCTTTTAATCCAGATGGAATACCTCTTCAATCCCCTGGTCAAAATACCGGGCAATATCCCAGGCAAGTTTCAAGGATGGATTATATTTTCCCTTTTCAAGAAAAACAATTGTCTCTCTTCTTACCCCAACCCTTTTTGCAAGCTCGAGCTGTGTTATATTATGCCTGGCTCTGAGCTCTTTGATCCGGTTATTCATTTTTCAAACCAGTGAATTTTATTATCAGATAATGAATGAGAAGCAGAAGAGCCATTCCAAGGATCCCGGTACTCATAAGGCTCTCTGTTGCAACTTTTCCTTCGTTTGCAAAATACATCAAAATCAACCATAAGTATAAAGAGAAATAATAAGCCCTTGCCGCTGCAATTTTTAGAATTTTTTTTGACATTTCATCTTCAGGTGGAAGGCCCTCACGTTGACTTTTTATTCTCCTTATTCCAAGGACAACCGCAAATACCACCAGGAGAATTACGATACTGAATTGCAGAATCTCGTAAATATCGGGCGGCTCAGGATTTACTTTCAACCAGGCATATATTCCTCCCAGAACCGATAGAGAAAGGACAAAAAGAATGATTGTTTTTTTCATAATACTGATTTTAAGCCATGTTAAGTTAGAAATACATAACACAAAGTTAAGTAAATCTAACATGGTAAGTCAAGTAAAAATGAAATTATTTTTCTATAATTAACACAATGCGCACAAAATCAGTAACATACAATCTATTTAACTTATCGAGTACAGCTAACTGAAAATTGTGGATAAATTCTGTCTCCCACAGGAATATCCATTGTCATTATATTTTAATTTAGCAGATATTAAAATTTTATCTAATTTGTCGTATTTCGTAACGCGCTGTAAAACAGGCGCATAAATATTTTTTAAGATTATATATTATTAATATTGTTTTGATTGGGATTGTTGTAAAGAAATAATTATTGTAAATTGCTTAATACTAACAGAATAATCGGCCGGAAATGGGTAAATTAATTTTTTTTGTAGATGACGATAAAATGATGCTAAACCTGTTGGAGTATACCCTGAAGAATCGGCAGGATTATGAAATCAAGACCTTTTCCAATGGTGATGAGTGCCTGGCAAACCTGGATGAAAATCCCGACCTGATTGTTTTAGACCTGAAGTTTAACGGAAATAATACGGAAGAATTTGAAGGGATAAATATCCTGAAACAAATTAAAAAGAAAAATAATAACCTGGAGGTAGTTATCCTTTCCAGCTATGAAAATGATGAAAAAGTTGAAGAATTGCTTAATATTGGAGCAAGTCGCTTTATTCCCAAAAACGATTATTTAATCTATGCAATAATGGAAATGATTGATTCTGATTTATAATATATTTTAAAACTCCGGCCGGCAATTTTATAAATCTACCCCCAATAATGTAAATATCAACTTTTCAGTTAGTTAGATTAAGCCTTACCCCTGCTATTTTTTTTTGGTAAATAAATAATAATTTCTACTTTTGCACATCCAAAATCTGATGAAGTGAAGTGGTTGGACGAGTATACAATTCCATATCATGGTTTAAGCCAGGGAATTCATGAATATGATTTTGAGGTAGAAAAAAGGTTCTTTGAGCATTTTGAGAACCCGGATATTCCCGGAGGCGAAGTTACAGTAAAGCTGAAAATCAATAAGAAATCTGCTTTTATGGAGCTGGATTTTCATATTGTTGGTTTTCTCTCTGTGGTTTGTGACCGCTGTCTGGATGTTTTTGACAGCGATATGGACCTGAGAGAAAAATTGTTTATCAGATTTGGAGATGAGGAGGAAGAAGAGTCAGATAATGTAATTGTTTTACCCAGGGAAGAAACCCGCTTAAATATTGCGCAATATATTTATGAGTTTTCGGTATTGAATCTGCCGGTTCAGAAAATACATCCGGAAGATAAAAACGGAAATTCTCAGTGTAACAAAGAAATGCTCAGGAAGCTTGATCAGTATCAGGCAAATGAAGAAGATAAAATGGATCCCCGCTGGGACGCACTAATGAAGTTAAAGAATAAATAATAATAGAAAATGGCACATCCAAAAAGAAAGATCTCTAAAACCAGAAGAGATAAAAGACGGACACATTACAAAGCGGAAGCACCTACCTTAAGTACTTGCCCGACAACCGGAACCGTTCATAAAAGACACAGAGCTTATTATGTTGATGGTAACCTGTATTATAAAGGACAGTTAGTAATCGAAAAGGAAGAAGGTCTTAGTTAAACCTTTCCCCTGGAAATAAGCCTGGGAATATGCGTATTGGTATTGATATTATGGGAGGAGATTTTGCTCCGGAAGCTACTGTTTCCGGTAGTTTTCTTGCTCGCAAAGAAATACCTGAAGATGTTCAGTTTGTCTTGCTTGGAGATAAGGAATCCATTATTCGTGAATGTTCGGATAATGGATTTGATTTAAATGGTATGGAAATCATTCATACCTCCGATCAGATCTCCATGAGCGATCACCCTTATAAATCTTTTGTTTCCAAAAAAGAATCAAGTATTTACAAAGGCTTCCAATTCTTAAAGGCTGCAAAGATTGATGCTTTTTGCAGTGCCGGAAACACCGGAGCAATGATGGTAGGAGCAAGCCAGGTGATTAATTCTATTCCCGGAATTATCAGACCGGCCGTAGCTGCGCAGCTCCCAAATTTTAACGGAAGTAATTCTATTATTTTAGATGTCGGACTTAATCCTGATAGCAGACCGGATGTGCTGTATCAATACGGGATGATCGGATCCGCTTATTATAAAAGCCTTTACCAAAAAGATAATCCAGGGGTGGGACTCATAAATATAGGTAAGGAAGAAGAAAAGGGAAATCTGGCCGTAAGATCCGCTTACCAGCTGATGAATGAGAATGATGAATATGATTTTGTGGGTAATATCGAAACCAATGATATTTTTTCCAATACTGATGCAAATGTTTTGGTGTGTGATGGATTTGTGGGAAATGTAATAATAAAAGAGGCAGAGGCTTTTTACGGATTATTGAAAAACAGAAATATCCAGGATGATTTTTTCGAGATTTTTAATTTTGAAAATTTTGGAGGTCTACCCTTATTAGGAATCAATAAACCTGTAATAATTGGACACGGTATTTCCAATGAAATTGCTATCAAAAATATGATTTTGCATTCCTGGGAGGTAACGAAGAATAATCTAATTAACAACATAATTGAGGCAATACAATAATGACTAATATCAGAGCTGCAATAACAGGAATTAATGCCTGGTTACCTGAATACAGGTTAACCAACGAAGAGTTGAGCAAAATGGTCGATACATCTGATGAATGGATCATGCAAAGAATCGGGATCAGGGAGAGAAGGATATTAAAGGAGAAAGGAAAGGCAACATCTGATATGGGATCAAGAGCCGTGAAAGGATTACTGGAGAAAACCGGTACCGATCCCAAAGAAATTGATCTTATCATAGTGGCTACCATCACGCCGGACATGCATTTCCCCTCCACGGCCAACCTGATTTCCCATAAAGCCGGATTAAAAAATGCATGGGGTTTCGATCTTGCTGCTGCCTGTTCCGGATTTATTTTCGCACTTGAATCCGCTAATCGTTTTATCACCTCAGGAGCCTATAAAAAAGTGATCGTTGTCGGAAGTGATATGATGTCGTCCATTACAGACTATACCGACCGGACCACATGCCCCCTTTTTGGTGATGCAGCCGGAGCTGTTCTTTTAGAGCCGACTGAAGAAAATGTAGGTATATTTGACCAGACCCTTGAATCGGATGGTTCGGGTGGTAAACATTTATATATGAAAGCAGGAGGATCCCTTAACCCTGCAAGTTTGGAAACCGTTCAGAACAAGGAGCATTTTGTTTACCAGGATGGTCAGGCTGTCTTTAAGGTAGCCGTTTCTAAAATGGCTGATGTTTCAGTTGATATTATGAAAAGAAACAATCTTTCTCCTGAATCGAATCTCTGGCTGGTTCCCCACCAGGCCAATAACCGGATAATTGAGGCAGTGGCCAGAAGAATGGGACTTGCCAAAGAAAAGGTTATGATCAATATCGAAAAATATGGAAATACCACCGCGGCAACCATCCCTCTTTGTTTATGGGAATGGGAAGATAAGCTCAAAAAGGGAGATGATCTGATTCTTACTGCATTTGGAGGTGGATATACATGGGGAGCCATATATCTGAAATGGGCATACGGGGAGTAAAACAACCCACAACAGCAACAGATTTTTTAATTATCTTTATTCCCTGATTATTTAAAAGTACTTTTAATAAAAACCAAAATGGCAAAGAATTTCGAAATGGAAAACCAGGCAATAAACCTCATAGCAAACGGAACAACAATTGACGGAAATATAAGTTCCAATGGAGATATCAGGGTAGACGGAACTTTAAAAGGAACGCTTAACACGAAAGGAAAAGTTATTGTTGGTACCAGTGGAATGATCAGTGGCGAGGTTAGCTGTAAGAATTTTGAAGTTGAAGGAAGTATTGACGGTAAAGTATTTGTTACGGAATTGCTTTCACTCAGAGCAAAATCAAAACTTACCGGTGAAATTACAACCAATAAACTGGCTATCGAACCCGGAGCCCATTTTACAGGAAAATGCGATATGTCAGCCAGCAATAATCCTGAATTTGGAAAACCAATCCAATCAAAAGAAACCAAAGAAAAGTAAGTATCCCGGTATAGAAAAGTATGGTAAATTCTCCGG
>CBDUPM010000256.1:0-4739 GCA_965369105.1 uncultured Bacteroidales bacterium
AGGCATCTTATAATTGTATTTCTCTAAAAATTCCATTATGGTTCCGCGATCTTCTGAACTTACCAGTACCATTTTAATTTTATCGCCATAACTGTCATATAATTTCTGCAATGAAGGCATTTCAGCCCGGCAGGGCGGACACCAGGTAGCCCAGAAGTTAAGTAAGACCACTTCATTTTTAAAATCTTCCAGTTTGACCTGATCCCCATCCAAACTGATAAAACTCATGGAATAATCGTCCTCCTGCAACAAGGGTGCCCCCGCAGTTTCACTTACTTTGGGGGAAAACATTTTAATTTTTTGAACAGTGGTCATTATGGGAGTCCGTGTAGCCGGAATCAGGATAGCCAGGATAAAGAGGTAAAAAAATATATCACTGAATCTTCTGAACCATGAGCTTTTTTTCCACCAGTTTTTTATTCTTTCTTCTATGTTTAGCATTTTCTTTAATCTTTTTTTAATTCAATTTTGGTCAGGTATAGTTGCCCGTATTCTTTTTCTGCCTTCACAACAAAATCAAAACGATTTAGTTTCAGGCAAAGGTCATAATCGACTGAAGGAGCAAAGCTTTGGTTTTTTGATTCAAAAAAACGTTCTCCGCTGGAATGCCGGATGATCCTTTTCATGGTTTCAAAATCTGTTTCCTTTCCAACCAGTTCATTCTTAATATATTCGGCACAAAAAGTATCCTCTTCAGTGGGATGTAACATGGAATATCCCATGCATACCAGGCTGACTTTTTGGGGATTCTTTTCTTTGATATAATTTGCAATTGCCCGCGCATTAACAAAGGATCCGGTTAAAATTTCATCTGCTCCTTTTGCATTCACCAGTCCCTGGGTCCCTGCACTGGTGGAATGAATTAATATTTTTTCTTTTATTTTTTCGTTCAGTAACTGGCTTGGTGAATTACCGAGATCAAAGCCTTGAATCTTTTTTTCATTCCTTTCCCCGACCAGGATGGCATCCGGATATTTTTCTTTGAGCTTCCACGCTGATTCGATTTCACCAACCGGATAAATTCGGCTGACACCGGCATTAAATGCATATGCCACTACAGAAAATGCCCTGAAAACGTCTATTACAACTGTTAAGCCTTTGGCCTGTTTCGCTCCCTCCAGTAATTGTAAAATCTGTATTTGCATGTGTTTATATTTTGATGGGCAAAAGTAGAAAAAATCTGTCTCCTATTTATATAGTTTCTGCCAGAGTCCGGTAAAATGTTTATAAAAGTGTTGGAGAAGGTTTTATTTATGACTCTGCTAGAGTAGGGGTAAAAATGGATTTCAATGAAGCAGATAGGATCAGCTACAAGCCATGTTTTTTGATTTTACTACAATGGTTAAAGATGAAAACACCTGAAACCTATAGCTTTTTACAGGAACCTGGCAAGGGGAGTTAATGGAAACAGGTTATATAACAGTTCTTTAAATGAAATAAAATATTGTTATTTGAATAACATATTCGTAGTTTTGCGAAAGGCGAACGTTCTTTTACATTATATTTCTTTTTTGGAATTAAAAATTTATTCAGAAAAAAACAAATCGAGTATACATACTTCATTTATTTCTTATTTAACCCATAAATTTTTAGCTATGAAAGAAAAAATTACCCGACAGGATTTCTTTAAAAAAACTGCAATTTATGCAACTGGTTTGGGAGTTGCCGGAGCCGGAACAGGCTTCCTGTTTTCAAAGGAAGCGCGTGCTGAGGGATTAGTTGAAGCGTGGCCGGCACCTTTTGACACCCTGGATGTCGAGGCAGTGCGTATTAAAGCACATGATTTATTTTGCACTGAGGGAAAAGGTTGTAGTTATGCTGCTTTTGAAGGTATTATAGCCCTTTTAAGGGAGCAATTACCCTCAACATTCCCTAATTTCCCCGGTGAAATAATGTATTATGGTCATGGTGGAGTGGCCGGATGGGGAACTATTTGTGGCGCCATTAACGGAGCGGCCGCTGCAATTTCGCTGGTGTGTGACAAGGCAACATCCGATGCTCTCATAAACGAGTTATGCGGATGGTATACACTGGAACAGCTTCCCAGCAGTATTAGCAATACTTATGCTACTGACGGGACGTTTACGGCAACAAAATCAGATGAATCTTTAACACAAAATGCTTGTGGTTCTGTTTTGTGTCATGTTTCCGTTTCAAAATGGTGTGATGCAAGCGGAATTGGGGTTGCAGATGCAAAAAGAAAAGAACGGTGTGCAAGAGTTTCGGGTGATGTAGCAGCTAAAGCTGCAGAATTACTCAATGCTCATTACGGGGCTGGATTTACAGCCGATTATGTTCCACCTGAAAGTATTGCAAGCTGTATGGCCTGTCATAGTTCTGATGGACCTAAAAAGAACGTTGCGTCGAAATCCGAATGTGTTCAGTGTCATGGCGATTATGAGACAGCTCATTCTGCGGTTAGCAGAAAAGGAATTGAAGCAAATAGTTTTGAGGTCGAGCAAAATTATCCGAATCCATTTTCTGACGGAACCACTATTAATTATTCCCTGGAGCGGCAGGAATCTGTATCCATTGAAATTTTCAGTCTGGAAGGAAAACGCGTGAAAACACTCCTTAGTAATCAATTACAAGATCAAGGGGTTTATTCCATTGTGTGGGATGGCACCAATAACAATGGTAGTAGAGCAAAATCAGGAATTTATATTTTCAGATTCCGTGCTGGAGCAAAAGTACAGTCGATTAGCTTGATGAAACTTTAAATAAGATAAACACCACTTTTCTCTTAATTTAAACCACTTTCAAATAAACCTCTTAATGATAGTTCATTTAAGGGGTTTATTTTTTCAAACCGGATATAATTGTTCCGGAATTTTTGTTTTTGATCATGTTTATGCCCGCTTCCCGCTTTAGAATCGCCTGGAATAATTCCTATATTATTTCCCGAAAATACAAGTCACGTTCATCCCCTGAACATGGGACTCCATGATTTCTGAATTCTGTGACCAACCGACCCCATAACATCAATTAACACATTTTCTTTATATTTGTGGAAAATCCCAGAAATGATCGTTAGAATCCGCAAATTCTTCCAGGAGGAAATTTGGAACACCTCCCTTCAGAATAAACCCAGGCAACAGGTTTTCCTGATCCGGCAATTGAGAACCATTATGCTGGCTTTTAAAGGTTTTATGGAAGACAGGGTGGCCATCCGTGCCTCAGCCCTTACTTATTTTACCCTGTTGTCTCTGGTACCCATTGTTGCAATGGGATTCGGGGTTGCCAAAGGATTTGGATTTGATGCCACCCTGGAAGAATTTATTTTTGACAATTTCAAAGGACAGGAAGAGGTTTTAAATGAAGTCATCCGGATGTCTGAGAATTTTCTCGAAGATGTCAAAGGAGGATTGGTTGCCGGGGTGGGACTTATCATCCTGATCTGGTCGGTGATGCAGGTTCTTACAAACATTGAAAAATCATTTAATGCGATCTGGCAGATAAAGAAATCACGTAGTTTTTTCAGAAAACTGGCCGATTATCTTTCTATTATGTTAATCGGACCCTTATTCATCATCCTCTCGAGTGTGGCTATGGTGGCCATTACCAAACAGGTAAATGATGCCGGGACAAACAGTATAATTATTTCCAATGTTATTTCTCCAGCTTTTCAGAATTCGATTAAGTTTATCCCATACCTTTCTATGGCCCTGGCATTCACACTTCTGTACATGATAATGCCTAACACCAAGGTTAATTTCAAGAATGCACTTATTGCCGGAATCCTGGCAGGAGTATTTTTTCAGCTTCTGCAATGGGGATATGTGCGATTTCAAATCGGTGTAACCAAGTTTGGGGCCCTTTATGGAACTTTTGCTGCTTTGCCCTTATTTCTGGTTTGGTTGCAGTTATCCTGGCTCATTGTTTTGCTGGGGGCAGAAATTTCTTTTGCCTATCAAAATGTGGATAAATACGCATATGAGGCAGAGTCTCTGCAGATCAGTCATCATAATAAACGCGTACTATCCTTATTAATCGCTCATTATATTATTAAACGCTTTGAAAGGGGAGAAGAACCGCCGGTTGCAAACCAGATCGGAAATGAATTGGGAATTCCCATCCGGTTGTTGCGGGATATTCTGTTTGAACTGGTAAGAGCAAGGATTCTGGTTGAAACCTCTACTGAAAGTGAAAAAGAAAAAGGTTATCAGCCTGCAATTGACATTAATAAAATCACTCTTCAGTTTGTTTCTCAAAAACTGGACGACCTGGGAAGTCATCACTCCATGGCAACAGAGTCCAAATTGTACGGGAAAATAAATGAATTGTATGATGAAATTTTTGATACCCTGGCCAGATCAGCCACGAATGTGGTTTTAAAAGACATAGAGGTTGAAGCGGTCAAAAAAACAGATAAAGTGAAGGTTGAAATGAAATAATCAGATTAAAAAATCATTAATTATTGACAGATTATTTGACGAATTAAAATCATTTACGTATACTTGTCGGAAATTTGAAAGAATTGAACACATTTTTCACACATATCGTAAGCAGGCATCCTGGTCATCATTGTGATCTGCATCGGTAGTGTGAATATGGTAAACATAGAATAAGATTTAAGAGGTTTGCATATTCTGCAAGCCTTTTTTTATATTAAAAAAAAAAATAATGGAAGTACTTAAAATTGCAGTACAGAAATCGGGAAGATTAAGCGAAAAATCTCTTGCATTAATATCAGAAGCGGGTATAAGCCTTACCAACGGACACAGGAAACTTATTTCCCT
>CBDUPM010000257.1:0-4736 GCA_965369105.1 uncultured Bacteroidales bacterium
CCGGCGACATAATTTCCATTGTCCTGCCTCAGCCTCCCCGCGAAATTGAACTTATTCCTGAAGACATCCCCATAAACATCATTTATGAAGATGAGGATTTACTGGTTGTAAATAAGGATCCCGGAATGGTTGTTCATCCCGGTCATGGCAACTATACCGGAACTTTAATAAATGCCCTGATGTTTCACTTAAAAGATAATCCCTTATTCAGCTCAGGTGAACAGAGACCCGGCCTGGTCCACAGAATTGATAAAGATACCTCCGGACTTCTGGTGGTGGCAAAAAATGATATTGCTATGAATAAACTGGCAAGTCAGTTTTACTATAAAACTTCAAAAAGAACTTACCATGCATTGGTATGGGGAAATCTTAAAGAGGAGGAAGGGACCATTACCGGGAATATTGGGAGAAATCCAAAAAACAGGAAGCAAATGTATGTTTTTGAAGATACTTCAGAAGGTAAACATGCGGTCACCCACTACCGGGTTCTGGAAAGATTTGATTATGTCAACCTCGTTGAATGCAGGCTTGAAACCGGAAGGACTCACCAGATCAGGGTACATTTTCAATATATTAAGCATCCCCTATTTAATGATAAGGAATACGGCGGAGATAAAATCTTAAGAGGTACAACATTTACTAAATACAAGCAATTTATTCACAATTGCTTCCAGGAATTGCCCAGGCAGGCTCTGCATGCCAAATCACTCGGTTTTGTTCATCCGGGTACAAATAAAGAAATGCTTTTTGAATCTGAAATTCCGGAGGATATGACTTCTGTAATCCTGAAATGGAGAAGATATACTGCAGGAAGAGAGATGGAAGAATAGATAAATGATCAAATTTTTATATATTTATTAAAGCAAAACAGATCAATAAAGACTAAAGAATTATCAATGAATATTGCTGTATTACTGGGCGGAGATTCAAGTGAATACCAGGTCTCTGAAAAAAGTGGATCTGAAATCCACAAACATCTGAAATTAGCAGGCCATTCGGCTTTTAAAATCAGGGTGAAAAACAATACATGGACCTGTTTGTTTGAAGACGGAAGGGAACAGGATGTTAGTTTGAAAGATTTTTCTGTAAGTCCTTCAAAAGCTAAGAAAATTGCTTTTGATTTTGCTTTTATTATTATCCATGGTACTCCGGGTGAAGATGGAAAACTGCAGGCATTGTTGGATATTCACGGGATTCCTTACAATACATCCGGGGTTCTGTCCTCAGCATTGAGTTTCAATAAATTTGCATGTAAAACATATCTGAAAAGCTTTGATATACTCACCCCGGAAAGTTTTCTTTACAGGAAAGGAAAAACTATTGATTTACAAACCATTATAAATCAAACCGGATTACCCGTTTTTGTAAAACCCAATAATGGCGGATCAAGTTTCGCTACCACCAAGGTCAGCAAGGAAGAAGACCTGACTGCTGCCATTGAAGAAGCTTTAAAATTTGACGAGGAAGTCATAATAGAATCCTACGTGAAAGGAATTGAATTATCCTGTGGTTTACTTAAAACAAAAGAAGAAGAAATCGTTTTTCCTGTCACTGAAATCGTTGCCAAAAATGAATTTTTTGATTACGAGTCAAAATATACAGAGGGAATGGCGGAAGAAATTACACCGGCAAGGATTGATAAAGATATTCAGCAGAAATGCCAAAAAATTGCTTCTGATATTTATGATCACCTGAACTGTAAAGGTATTGTAAGAGCTGATTTTATATTAAGAGGAAACCAGCTCTATTTTCTGGAGTTGAACTCAGTGCCCGGGATGAGTAAAGAAAGCATAGTCCCAAAACAAATCAGGGCCATGAATTACCAGGAAAATGAAATTCTGGAAAAAATAATCAGAGATTGTATTTAGGATTTCAATATTTCAATCATAATATCATCCTTCATTACATTCTCATTTGTTTTAACATTGATCTTTTTTACGACCCCGTTGACACTGGAAATAATTTCATTCTGCATTTTCATCGCTTCCAGAATAACCAGTGATTCCCCCACTTTGACCTCGGAGTTTTCTTCTACCTGGATATCAAGGATTTTTCCCGGCATGGGTGCCTGAACATTTTCCACTTTCGTAGCTGTTCCACTTTTATTTAATGTTTTTCTTCGCTTATAAGAAATCGGTGTTTCAATGGAGAAGTTATACCATACCCCATTTATCATGATGGTATATTTATTTTGACTTTTCTCAAGTATCTCGACCTGGTATTTTTTTTTCTTATAAACGAGGTAGGTAAACCCGTCAGAATCATCAATAACCTCCACCTCTATTTTCTTACCTTTAACCTTTAACTTATCTCCAAGTGGATTCACAACCTCAAATTTTTTATTCTGAGGTGTACAGGCATAGAATATTTCTTTTTCACTTTTTCCGTTAAACTTTGTCATTGCCATAGTCATTATAAAGATTTCAGACGTTTTTTTAATACCCAGGGAGGTATATTTTTACCCCTGTCAAAATCAACCTGCCTTTCTTCTTCATTTTGAATTTCTTTTACAAAATCGTGAGTTGCAAAAAAGGCTGCTAACATTTCTTCCTCAGGATCAGCTGGATAATGAACTTTCATTTCTTTTACTAGAAAAGAAGTATCATATTTTCCTTTTCTGAAATTTCTATTGGAAAGGACCTGTTTACAAAATGGGATTGTAGTTTTCAGACCTTTTATCCAAAACTTTTTAAGGGCGTTTTGAGAGTAAGTAATGGCTTTTTTCCGGTCATCAGCATAGATGATCAGTTTTGCAACCATTGAATCAAAATAGGGTGTAATGACAGAACCTTCTGTAACACCGGTATCAATTCGTATATTTTTACTTCTGGGAAATGAAATTTTCTCGATAGTTCCAAGGCTGGGAGCAAATCCGGATTGGACATCTTCCGCATTAATCCTGTACTCAATCGCCCAACCCTTTATCTTAACATCTTGTTGTTTTAAAGGCAGTTCCTCTCCCTGTGCTACCCTGATCTGCCATTCAATCAGGTCCTGTCCGGTTACCAATTCCGTTACCGGATGTTCCACCTGAATTCTTGTATTCATTTCCATGAAAAAAAATTCATTCTTATCATCCAGGAGGAATTCAACTGTTCCGGCACTATAATAGTTAACGGATTTTGCAATATTAATTGCTGCCATTCCCATCTTAGCCCTGAGGTTTTCATCCAAAGCAGGAGAAGGCGATTCTTCAATTAATTTTTGATGCTTCCTTTGCACCGAGCATTCCCTTTCACCTAAATGAATCAGGTTCCCTTTTTTATCTCCAAATATTTGAAATTCGATATGCCTTGGATTTCTAACATATCTTTCAACAAACACATTTGGATCATTAAAGGCTTTTTCAGCTTCTGAGCTGGCCATTTTAAAATTCTTCTCAATATCCTTCTCATTCTCCACCACCCGCATTCCTCTTCCGCCCCCACCTGATGCTGCCTTCAAAATTACAGGATAACCTATACTGTTTGCAATTTCCCTGGCTTCAGCGGGATCTTTTAAATTTCCTTTACTTCCACCCAGCAGGGGTACATCAAACTCACGGGCCAGGTTTTTGGCGATTGTCTTGTTTCCCATCTTGTAAATAGCCTCGGCAGAGGGTCCGATGAGAATTATTTTCTCTTTTTCACATCGTTCTGCAAAAACGTAACTTTCAGCAAGAAATCCGTAGCCGGGATGCACTGCATCAATCTTATTAACCTTAATGGCTTCAATGATGGAATCGATATCAAGGAATTCAGCAATTTCCCCATGATGGTCAGAAAAATCAATTACATTATCAGCAAAGCTTAAATAATGAGCATAAGGTTCCTTGGAGGTTTTTATAACCCAGGTAACAATTCCCATTTGTTTTGCCGTTTTGATAACTCTAACGGCAATTTCACCACGATTAGCAATGAGTATACTTTTGATTTTCATAGTAAATTTTTACAGCGGTATATTGCCATGCTTTCTTGAAGGCACATTAACATGCTTGTTTTCGAGCGCTTCAAATGCAGTAATTAACTTATTCCGGGTCAGAGCAGGATCAATTACTTCATCAATATAACCTCTTTCATCTGCAATATAAGGATTTGCAATTTCCTCCCGGTATTTTTTAGCAAGTTCTTTCCTTAAGGCCTGGGGATCTTCACTTTCCTCCAATTCTCTTTTATACAGAATAGCTACAGCTCCTTCAGGGCCCATCACAGCAATTTCGGCGGTAGGCCATGCAAAGTTAAAGTCTCCTCCAAGATTTTTACTGTTCATGACGCAATAAGCTCCTCCGTATGATTTCCTCAGGATCACGGTAATCCGGGGTACGGTGGCATCCGCATATGCATAAAGCAATTTTGCTCCGTGCCTGATGATTCCACTATGCTCCTGATCCAGTCCGGGAAGAAATCCGGGTACATCCTCCAGTGTCAGAATGGGAATATTAAAGGAGTCACAAAATCGTATAAAGCGTGCAGCTTTCATAGATGAATTTATGTCAAGAGTCCCGGCTAATACTTTTGGTTGATTGGCAACAATTCCAATGGTTTTACCAGCCAGCCTTCCAAATCCAACTACAATATTTTGTGCGTAATCTTCTGAGATTTCGAAAAAACTGTTTTTATCACAGATTAGTTCAATGACATCTTCCACGTCATAGGGTTTATTAGGATCGTCAGGGACAATATCCCGTAGCCTGGATACAGGCTCTTCTTCTGTATATCCTTCACAGGTAACATAAGGAGGATTATCCAGGTTGTTTG